>JAIQFR010000020.1 GCA_020073205.1 Terriglobia bacterium | reverse complement strand
GCCGATGACGCCGCCTGAGCCGCCGCCAACGCGCGAGCCGGTGATGAAGACCGTTCCCGCGGGCACGGCGATCGAGGTGGCGTTCCTCGATGGCCTCTCGAGCAAGGCCAGCCGGACCGGGGACAGCTTCCGTGCGCGCGTCGCCAAGGACGTGATGCTGGACGGGATCGCGGTGATCCCCGCGGGCTCCGTCGTCGTCGGCAGCGTGACCGAGGCGGTCCCCCTCAAGAAGATCGGCGGCCAGGCGAAGCTCGCGTTGGAGTTCAACAAGCTGGAGCTGACCTCGGGACGCAGCGCTCCCATCGACGCCTCGTTCGCCGAGCAAGGGAAGAGCGAGACCGGAAAGGACGCCGCGACCATCGGCGGCGCGGCCGCGGGCGGCGCGCTCCTCGGCCGGATCCTGAGCAAGAACGACAAGACCAAGGGGACCGTCCTGGGCGCCATCGTCGGCGCCGCCGCGGGGACCGCCGTCGCCTCCAAGACCAAGGGACAGGAGGTCGAGATCCCTGCCGGCACGGTCATCACGCTGAAGCTCGACCAGGCCGCGCAGATCACGGTCATACCCTAGGTGATGTCACCCGGCGGTGTCCCTCCGGGGGGACAGCTCCTCTCCCGAGCAGCCGCGCCGCGGCGCCGTTCCCGGAGCCGCGGCGTGGCCCGCCGATTGCAATTCCTCGGCGCGGCCGTGATGACCGAGATCGCCGCGCACCGGCGGCAGCGGCCGTGGGAGGAACGATGAAGCGCACAGCTTACCGTCTCGCGATCGTGGTCCTCGTCCTTGCGGCGGCCGCACCCGCATACGCCCAGCCCCGCGGCTCCGAGACCTCCGACAACTCCTTCCAGTTCCGCCTGGGGGGATTCTTCCCATCAGGCAACAGCGAGTTCTGGGACAACAACGAACGCGACTTCACGATGAGCTCGAGCGACTTCAACGACGGAGTGCTGGGGTTCAGCTACGTCACGAGCCTCAGCAACCGATTCGAGCTCGGCTTCAACCTCGACTTCTACGACTCGACGGTCCGCTCGTCCTACCGCGACTTCGTCGACCAGGATGGGTTCCCGATCTTTCACGACACCCGACTTCGCATGACACCGCTGACCGTGGACTTCAGGTTCCTGCCCGGCGGTCGCTACGGCTACCGCGGGCGGCACGGCGAGCATCGCGTGCACAAACCGGTTCCGTACCTCGGCGCAGGCGCGGGATTCAATTTCTGGAGGTACGAGGAAACCGGCGACTTCCTGGACTTCTCCCTGGATCCGCCGGAGGTCTTCTCGGACCGTTTCAAGGACAGTGGCGCCGCGTTCGAGACCCATGTCCTGGCCGGGATCGAGCTACCCATGGGCCCGACGTGGGGACTGATCTTCGAAGGGCGCCACTCGTGGTCGGAGGTGACCCCCAGTAGCGACTTCGCGGGGCTCGGCAAACTGGACCTCGGCGGCACCTCGGCCTACGTCGGCGCGGCCTTCCACTTCTGATTTCGGAACTCGAAGGCTCCTGCCGCGCGTCGCAAGGGATCGCGCGGCGGGAGCCGGCTCGTTTGACCGATCAAAACCGGAGCAGCAGGTAAGCCTGGTAGCCGTCGGTCGAAGCGTCGATCTTCCCCTCACCGTCCTTGTCCACCTCGAGACTCAGCTTCCGATACCCGGCGCCCACGCCGAAGAAGTGACCCGTGTACACCTCGGCGCGGACCAGGGTGTCCCGCAGGTCGGCGCGCAGCCTGCCGATCTTCCAACTCGCGCCGGTAGCCTCTCCGTACAGCCGGAGGAAGCCGAGCGGCGAGACCTGCACGCTGGCTCCGATCACCGGCACCGTCCCCCTGAGGGAGGCGATCGCGACGGCGTCAAGCGCGGTGATCTCTCCTTTCCCGTCGAGGATGTCGGCGCCGACGAGCACGGCGACGTTCACGAGATCCCGATTGACGATCGAATAGGAGTAATGGGCCTTGTAGAACTTGAGGTCCAGCGACGAGTCCACGGGGGTGTCTTGCGGGACGACGCCGAGATCGCCGATCCGGACCGGTCGCGGGAGGATTCGCGAGCCGTTCAGCGAAGCCGAGAACCCGGATACCCGGAAGCGGTGGCGTCCGAATGGGTGGAACCAGGCGCCTAGCTCGCCAACGGTCTTCTCGCCGTCGAGGCCGACGTCTCCCGGCAAGGAAAACGAGTCGCCCTGCACCTCCCCGTCGATCCGGGCGGTCCCGGTCAACGACTGCCGCCAGGCGTTCGTGTAGACCCCGACGCGATCGAGGACCGCGGCGCGGGCGCCTGAGGAAACCGCGGGCGCCAGCAGCGCAAGCGCGGCAGCGGCGGTCAAACCTCTCATCAGCCTCATCGAGCCTCCCTTGGCCGAGCTGGAAGCGTCGTCCTCAGCCCGCCGAGGCGTCAGCGCCGGTCCGGCTCCTCAGGGGCGGGTTCCCCCAGAAGAGCGCCGACCCTGCGCGCCAGCGATTCGCCGACGTGGATACCCTTGATGACGAGATCGTCCGCGCCGAGTGCGCGGAGCCGGTCCCAGGGCTCGCCGTACATCTCCGCCTCGTCCTCGGCGGTGAAGATCAGCACGGGACATCGCTTGACGGGCATCTCCCGGAGCAGCGTCAGGCCGTCCTCGCCTCCCTCGAGCGTCAGGTCCAACAGGATCGCGTCGATCCGGCCCGAGGACAGCGCCGCCCGAGCCTCCCGCAGCGACCTTGCCGTTCTGACCGCGTACTTGGGGGAGAGAGCCTCCTTCGCGATCTCGAGGAAATAGTCCAGGTCCTCCACGACCAGCACGGTCGGCCGGGTGGAGCCCGTCTCGGCGGGCGCACCCTTCGCCGGGGCGAAGTGCAGGCCGCAACGGGGACACACGACCTCCCCCCCCGACATTGATGGGGTGGCGGCGAGGCCGCTCGCGGCCGGCGCCGAAGCTTCACGCGCCGTCGAAACCGGAGCAGGCGAGGAGGGCGTCTGGCGAGCCGGTGCGGTCTGCGCCGGTGGCCCGACGGGTCCAGGCACCTCGATGGCCGCGCCGCAGGCCTTGCACCCAACCTTGGCGCCCGCCCGGGGTATCTTCGCTGGGTCGATGAGGTAACCGCGCCCGCACGCGGGGCAGCGGATCTCGACCTTCACGGGCGGGCCTCGGCCAGCCGGGAGACGTAGAGGAGAGGATCGACCGGGACTCGGTCCTTCCGAATCTCGAAGTGGCAGTGCGGCGTCGTGGCGTTGCCGGTGCGGCCAACACGGGCGATAGGCTGCCCCTTCTCCACCTTGTCGCCAATGCGCACGAGAACGGCCTGGTCATGCGCGTACAGCGACTCGATGCCGTAGCCGTGGTCCAGGATCACGAGATTCCCGTATCCCGTCCGGGTCCGCCCGCTGAAGGTCACCACCCCCGCTCGGGCCGCGATGATCTCCTGGCCCCGGTCACCCGCGATGTCGACGCCGGCGTGCCGGTGTGTGCGGCGGTGGGCACCGAAGTACGAGACCACGTGGCCGCCGGCGACGGGCCACTCGAAACCGATGTCGCGCGCCAAAGCGGCGGGGGCTCTCGGAGCGGGAACGGGGACCAGCGGGAGCGGCAGCGGGTACGGCGGGACCTCCAGGACGGCCGTTGCGCCAGGGATGAAGATCTCCTGGCCGACCTCGAGCTGGCCGGGATCATCGAGCCCGTTGACCCTCTGCAGCTCCTCTTGTGGCACGGCGTACGCGCGGGCGATCCGCCAGAGCGTCTGCCCGTCCCGCACGTGGTGGAACACCCCTTGCGGGGAATCGGTGTCCTCGCCACTCAGAGTTTCCAGGGCGCCCCGCGCTCCGACCGCCGCGTCGGCCTCGGGCGTCACCGCGATGGCTGGCTCCGAGGCCGGGACGGCGGCGTTGGCGGGGGGCCTTTGAATCCCGGCGCACCCGGCCGCGCCGACCACCCAGATGGCGATCAGGAGCGTCGCGAGGCCGCGGTCGGCACCCGCGCCCCTCGAGGCCCCGCGGCACTTTCCATCCGAGCTCGTCATCCAGGCGACTATAATTCCCGGCCAGCCGGCGAACAACCACGAAAATCGAAATAAACGATGGTAGGGCGAAAGTAAACCGCGTGCAGGCGGGCGCCCTAGGAACTTCCGGCCACGTCGCCGCGCTTCCATTTCAAGTCGGACTCGCGCATGAAGCCGGGAGCTTCGGCTTCCACGAGCAGGCGAAGCAGCTCGGCCAGCACGGCCCGATGGAGCGGCGCGTTCCCGGGATCGCCGCAGGGAGCGCCGAACCGGAATCGGACGTGCAACGATCGAGGGGCTCCGACGATCCGGGTGAGCGCGGGAACGAGCGTCAGGCACGCGGTCGGGATCCCGCGGTCCTCGATGCCGCGCGCCAGTAGACATACGGTCTGAACGCAGAGCGGGCAGCTCGGCAGCAGGAAGACCGCAGAGACCTGATCCTCTCGGAGCAGCGATCCCACCGTGTCCAGCGTCACGTCGAGCCCGGGGAAAGGCCTGACGATTCCCCCGGAGACGCTGAAGTGCCGTGGGGCCGGAGGGCCGATCGCTCCGTCGCGATGTAATCCCTCGAGCGCTTCGAGAGGAAGCGCGACCTCCGGGTCCGAAGGTATGTGCCTCGAGTCCACGTAGGGCGCCGACAAATCGAGTGCATCGGGCGGCGTGGCGCGCGGGATGACGCGAAAGCTCGTGTCGCCGAGCGGCTCGTCCATGCACCGGAAGGGTATGTCGCCTTTCAGGTGCAGGCCGGCGGTGGAGAGGAGGGCCACCGATAGGCCGCGCGCGGCCGCCGGCGGGCTGCACCAAGGTATCGGGCCAGGCGAGACGAAATCGAACGAGGGATCCACCTCTTCGCGCAGGATCCCGCGGATGCGTTGCAGGAGCGGATCTTCGATCTTGCGGCCCATGCCGAGCGACCTCGCGTTCCGGAGGCGTTCTCCTCGAGACCGAGGCCGCTTCAGACGCGCCCCAGCAGATGGTCGGCCAGGCGTCCCGAGATGTCGAGGCCCGCGCGCGCCTCGAAGGTGGCGAAGAACGGCGCCGAGTTGCATTCGAGAACGAGAAAGCGCCCCGATCGGGCGTCGCGCATGAAGTCCACCGCGGCAAACGGCATTCGCCAGCGCCGCGCGACCGCCACGGCGACCTGTGCCGCCTCACCTGGCAACACCATCCGGCGGATCCGGGTCTCGCCGTGCCGCGAGTCGATCTCGGCTCCCTCGACGGGAAGAACCTCCGCGGCGCCGATGACACGGCCGTCGAGGACGAACGCGCGGACGTTGTCTCCTTCGATTCGCTCCTGCACCATCCTCGCGGTTCCGTTGGGGGGTGCTGCGGCCTGACCGCATGGCGACAACGGTTCGTACGCCACCGTGTGCGAGTAGCCGCCGACGAGCCCCTTCGACACCCAGCCCCGGAGAGAGCCGTCGGGGAGGTCGCCGACCGCTTCGGGGTCGGTGGTCGCGACGGTCCACGGGACCGGGATGCCGGCGCGGACGTACGAGAACACTTCGAAAGGTTTCAGCGCGTGGAGATCGTGCGTGGCGGGAGGGTTCACGACCCGAGCGCGGAGCGAGAGGTGCTCGAGAAGGGCGTTCCACGCTGCCAGGTGCCGTAGCGACGCGGCCAATGCGTGCTCGCGAGCGGCCCCTGTGGGTACCCGGGGGGCCCGGATGCCCAGATCGGCCACGTAGGCTCCGGCAATCCCACGAAGATCGGCTCCGCACGCCCAGGCCCCGCGGCCTTCGATGGTGATGCCGGGGTCGAGCCGGGTGTCGAGGGCGACCGCTTCCACCCCGCGCTCCTCGAGGCGAACCTGGAGGCGCTCGATCTCCGGGCGATCCGGGGGGCCGATGAGGGCGACCCGGGTCACGCGCCTTCCGAGGAGGCGCCGCCTCTCCGCGGAGGTGCCCCGTCGCTCGGCGGTGCCCCGCGGACGTGCTGGATCTCGAGGATCGGGTCGAGGTGGTACCGGTAGTGCTCGCACGCACCTCGCGTCGATTCCGGTCGGGTCAGGGCCACCATCGGGCACCCGCCGTGGCACACGGGCAGGACCGAGCACGACCGGCATTCGCTCCGGTCCAGGGGGTTCCAGGCCAGCCATCGGGCCTCGTTCACCGCATGGAACGGCTGCTCTCCGTCTAGTAGGTGGCCCACGGCCAGCTCCGGTCCTGCGGTCACCTCGTGCCAGCACTTGAACAGGGCCCCCGACGGGGACACGACGAAGCCGGTGACCCGATCGGCGGTGCAGAATGCGCCCGGCAGTCGGAAGGGATAACGCGAAAGCGGAAGGCCGCGGCGGGCCGCCTCGCGGTAGAGCTCCACCTCGGTCCGGGCGAATTCCTCGTCGGAGAAGCAGGTTTCCTGGATGTTCCCACACGCGGACCCGGCGAAGGTCACCTGGGCGAGGTAGGGGCGGACCTTGCGCGCCAGGCCGGCGTGCTCCAGCATCTCCACCACCTCGAGGGCGGAGGCGGCGTTCCTCCGGTCGACGTTGATGCGGAGCTGGAACTGAGCGAGGTCGGCGCCTGCCCCGAGGTTCTCGACGATCCTTGCGAAGGTCCCCTGCCCCCCGGCGAGCACGCGGCGCCGGTCGTGAATCCTCGCCGGGCCGTCCACCGTTACCTGGACCTCCCGGACGGCGAGCCGTGCGAGGTGCTCCACCCGCGCGCGGTCGAGGAGATAGCCGTTCGTGACGAGCTGAGCCTTGTATTCGAAGCCGTGGCGCCCCCCCAGGGCGAGGAAAGCCTCGGACAGCGCCTCGACGACCTTCGTCGCGGCGGGAAGCGTCGGCTCGCCGCCGAACCAGGTCACGTGCAGGAGGTTGATCGTCGCCGCTCGCTCCTCCACGAACCGGACCAGGGCCTCCCGGACCGCGCGGCTCATCGTGACCCTGAGGTGATCTTCGTAGCAGTAGTCGCACCGGAAGTTGCAGTCGAGGGTCGGCGCGATCACCAGGAAGAGCTGATCCGTCCGGAAACGGTCGCGAAGCATGTCGGCGACCGTGGCACCCAGCTCGTCCACGTCGTCCTCGATCAGGAAGCGCGCGGCGCAGAGCGCCTCGCGGATTTCCCGTTTGTGAGGGCTGTCGACGGGGGTCCGGTCCGGGTCGGCCAGCATGGCCCGGATGAACGGAAGGTCCTCCGGCACGATCTCCGCGAGGGCGGTGGACCACCCGTTGAAGGCGAGGATCGCACCGTCCGAGGCCTCGAAGATCCGGTTGTATCGAGAGGGCTTCAACGCGCGTCTCCTATGCGACCGAGAGGGCCGCCTCGGCCAGCCTCTGGACGAGGATCGCGGGAAGAGCACCCGAGAGCAACGCGTTCCACGTGGCGAGATCGGGTGCGGCGTCGGCCAGGAGCACCCGCTCTTCGTCGCCGTCGGCGAGCAGGAACGCTGCGAAGTCGAGACCGAGCACGCCGGCCGCCCGGATCGCGAGGCCGGCTGCGCTTGAGGAGACGCTCCCGATCGCGGTCACCTCCGCACCATCGACCGGAGGCAGGTCCCCCCCGGCGCCCCGGCACGCGCCTGCGATCCTCCCTCCGATGACCAGGAGACAGAGGACCTCGCCGGGGATAGCGGATAGGACGAGCGCCGGCTCCCCCGCGGGCGGGCGAGATGTCCGATGCCAGCGCTCCCTCCCGACCGCGTCCAACACGAGGCACCCCGCCTCCTGTCCGGCGCCTGGCGCCGGCGCGAGACGCCAAGGGCGCACCGCGACGCCCGCGGCTTCGAGACGTGTCAAGGAGACGGCGGGAGAGGCCGCGAGGTGCCCGGTCTCCGGCCGGTTCCACACCGGGCGGACCTCCGCCGCGGCCCGGAGCGCCGAGAGCGCCAGCGATCGGGCTTCCCGCTCGGCTCCCGGCGCTTCCGTCGGGACCACCGGCTGAGGCCACGGGAACAGAGGCGCCTCGACGAGGATCGCACCCGCGTCGAGAAGGCTCGTCCCTTCCCAGAGCACCTCGCCCGGGCGGACGGTCACGGGCTTCCCGAGGAGCGGAGCGTCGAGCGAGAGCACACTGCAGGAGAGCCCCAGGCCTCGCGCGGCGTCGGCGACGCACCAGCCCATTCCGGACTCGGCAAGTCCGAGATAGATCAGGTTTTGCAGCATCGGGCGTAATATACCGCGCTACGGCGCCAGCCGCGCCCGACCCTTGCCACCGGGGCGGAACGCCGACCTCGAGAGAGTCGATCGATGCGCCGTCGCCTGCCTCTTCTCCGCACGCTCCTGGTCCTCCTGGGCGCTTTCCTGTCGTGCGCCGCCGCGATTCTCGGACTGTGGCGGCTGGATCGAGTCGTGGTGGCCGACGGGCGGCTCGCGGGGGGCTCCGTGCAGATCTGCTCGCCGCGGGACGGCGTGGTGGTGGAGGTGCGCGTGCGCGCCGGGGACCGGGTCGTCGGCGGAGACTTGCTACTACGGCTCGACAGCCGCGATCTCGAGTCCGAAGCTGCCGCGCGCCACGCGCGCTTCGAAGGCCTCGTCGCCCAACGAGAGGAGCGGCTCGCGGAGGCCGCGAAGCTCCGGGAGTCGGTGCAACCGCGCGAGCGCTTGGAGGCCGAGGAGGAGCGGGACCGGGCGCGGGTCGAGAGGGAGCGGGTTCAGATCGAGGCCACCGCGGCGCGCCGACTGGGCGACGAGGGGATCGTCGGGCGGATCCAGGTGGAAAAGGCGGATCTCGATCTCAAGCTGGCGGCCATCTCCGTCGAGCACGCCGAGCACGCCCTCGGCCTGCTCGACGCGCAGCAGCGCTCGACGCTGGCGGGCCTGATGGCCGATGCCCGGCGGCTCGAGGGGGAGGTCGAAGCGGAGAGGCTGACGAGCGAGGCGCTCGTGCGGGACATCGGAGCGTCCCAGGTGACGGCGCCCGAAGGGGGCGCCGTGGAAGGAGGCGACCTGGCGGAACTCCGTGGACGCGTCGTTCGCAAAGGGGATGAGCTTCTGAGGATCGGGCTCGGAGCGCCAGCCCGGTTCGAGGCGGCGTTGAGCGACAACGGCCGCGCCGCGGTCCGACCCGGGCAGCGCGCCACCATTCGCCTCGACGGGTTTCCCTGGCTGATCCACGGGAGCGTGCGCGCGACGGTCGCCCGCGTCGCGGATCGGCGAGGCCAGACCGGCGGCTTCTCGGTGGACCTCGACCTCGATCCGGTGGCCAGCGGACCCGGCCCGCTCCGTGAGGGAATGCGCGGGACCGCGCGCATCGTGGTCGGCGAGACGGTGTCGCTCGGCCGTCTGTTCCTCGAGCGGATCGCGGGGCGGTCGGCGCCGTGAAGACGGCGGATCCCCACCGAAAAGGCATGGTCCGGCGCTTCTTCGGCGGCTTCGTCCGCCCCTACCTCGGGCTCCAGGCGGAGATCGGGCTCTGCATCGTCGTGTCCGTGGTGCTCGGCCTGGTCGACCCCCTCATTCTGCGGGCGATCATCGACCGTGCGCTCGGCGACGGCGACCGGCGGGCGCTGTTCCTGCTCGCGGGCTTGCTGGCGGTGCTGCTCGTCTTCCGGGTCGCGTTTCGAATCCTCTCGACCTGGTTGTACAGCTACTCGGGGCTGAGGATCCTGTTCGATGTCAGGTCGAGGCTCTACGAGCACGTCTCGCGGATGTCCCCCTTCTTCTTCCGCGGCGAGCGATTCGGCGACATCCTCGCGCGCCTCACGTCGGACGTGGACGTGCTGCAGCGGGCCGCGGCGAACACCCTCGTCAATGCGGCGAGCGACGGCCTCACCGTCGCCGGGATCGTCGCGATCCTGCTCTGGCTCGATCCCGTCCTGACCGGCGCGATGGTCCTGGCCTACCCCCTCCTGCTGGTCCTCGTCGCCCGGGTCAACGCGCGGCTCCGCGACGAAGGAGGTCGCGCCCGGGACGCTTACGGTGATCTCTACTCTTTCTTCGAGGAACGCCTCACCGGGATGCGACTCGTGCAGGAGTTCCTCCGGGAGAAGGCCGAGGCCCGTCGGCACGTCGAGGTTTCGCGCCCGGTGATCCGGTCCAACCTGGCGCTCTCGATGATCGGCGCATGGCAGGTCGCTCTGGCGGACCTGGTGAACACGGGGGCTTTCGTCCTGGTGTTCCTCATCGGCGGCTCGCGGGTCCTGTCGGGGTCGTTGTCGGTCGGGAGCCTCGTCGCCTACTACACTCTCGCGACACGGCTCCTCCGGCCGATCGGCGGGCTGATCGAGATCAACGTGGACCTCCAGGTGGCAAGGGCCTCCCTCGCGAGGATCTTCGAGCTGCTCGACCAGGCTCCCGAGATCCGGGAAGCGCCGGGGGCGAGGGCGCCGTCGCCGGTCCGCGGCGCGGTGGTCTTGCGGGGGGCCGGGCTCACGTGGCCCGGCGGCACGCTGGCCCTGGAGGACGTCGGTATCGAGATCTCGCCAGGGGAGGTCGTGGCGCTCGTGGGCCCCTCCGGCGGAGGAAAGTCCACGCTGGCCGCTCTCCTCCCGCGTTACCTCGATCCGCAGCGCGGCGCGGTGCTCCTCGACGGTGTCGACCTACGGGACTGGCCCCTCCGGAATCTGAGGCGTGCGGTCGGCCTCGTTCCGCAGGAAACCCAGCTCTTTCACGACACGCTCGCCGCGAACCTGAGGCTCGCGGCGCCACGCGCGTCCGACGCCGCGCTCGGCGAGGTGCTCGCCGTGGCGGGGCTCGACGAGTTCCTGTCCACGCTGCCGCAAGGCCTCGAGACGCAGGTCGGCGAGCAGGGCCTTCGCCTTTCCGGCGGGGAGCGCCAGCGCCTCGCCCTCGCCCGGGCCCTCCTCAAGGCGCCCGCGGTGCATTGCCTCGACGAGGCGACGTCCGCGCTCGATCCGAGGACCGAGCGGCAGGTGCTCGCGCGCTTCCTCGAGCGGGTCCGGGGGAGCACGGTGATTCTCATCGCCCATCGGCTCACCAGCGTGGCCGGGGTGGATCGAATCTACGTGATGAACGACGGGAGGATCGTCGAGGTCGGGACCCACGACGCCCTTTACGAGGCGAACGGCCTCTACCGCAGGCTCTACGACGACCAGATGCGGCGGGGACACGTCCAGTAGGGGAGAGGGGGCGCGGAGATTGCCGGTCTGGCGGATCCCGGAAAGTCCGACCGGTCGGTCCGTCCTCCGGATCCCTCACATTCCGATGGGTCATGTTATGGGGGCTTCGAACGACCACGGGGTTCGGTTCAGGCACAGCGACCGTCGCACCTGCGAGTGAACTGTTCACCAGGCGGTCGCGGCGGAATCCCCTAACGAACCCATCGGAATGTGAGGGATCCGGAGGACGGGCCCCCCTGCCCGGCCCCCGATTTGAAGAATCTACGGGTCGCCCCCATAATTCATCGGCCCCTGTTCGGGCGCCCCGGAGGTAAGGACACCATGGCCGTCAGGCGACTCTCGAAGATCCTGCTCGTCGCGGGCGCGTTGACCCTCGCGCTCATGTCCCACGAGGTCGTGCTGGGCGCTCCCGCCCCGCCGGCGGCCCCGGTGCTGGCCGAGTTCGGCGAGGTATTCCCGACAGGTGTCTACGTCAATCTCGGCGCGGGGAGCGCGGAGGCGCCGAAGGTCGACCTCAAGGACCTCGTCGGGAAGAAGCCCGTGGTGTTCTGCTACTGGATCCCGGAGCACGTCCACTCGGAGGAGACCCTTCTGGCGGTCCAGCAGCTGGCCGACGAGGTGGGGCCGTCGAAGCTGGCCGTCTGCGGCGTCGTGGCGCCGCCGATGGGAACGAGTCCCGCCAACGCCGCCGACTGGCTCAAGGCAACCAAGGACCGAATCGCGGCGCTCAAGATCCATGTCCCGGTGCTGCAGGACGACGGGTTCAAGATCGGCCGCCTCCTCGGCGTCCGGACCGTTCCGAACGTGGCGGCCCTCGACAAGGAGGGTCGTCTGCGGATGTCGAACGCGGGAAGCCTGAAGCAGACGCTCGAGTACAAGATGGACGTGGCCGGCGCTCTCCAGCGCCTCGGGAGCACCGGTCAGCTCGGGACGTACGGCTCGCTGCCGACCTACTACCCGGCCGTGGAGCTGGTCGGCAAGAAGTGCCCGCAGTTCGAGGCGCCGCTCCTCGGCGGCGGCTCCGTTCGAAACAGCTCGAGCCTGCTAGCCACGGACAAGGTCAACGTCCTGATCTTCTGGGCCCAGGACTGCCCGCACTGCCGCAAGTCCCTGCCCGAGATCAACGCCTACCTCAAGGCGCACCCGGAGGGGCTCAACGTGATCGGGGCCGCGAAGATCCAGAACGAAGCCGCCCAGACGCAGACCGAGGAGTTCTGCAAAGCGGAGGGGCTCGTCTTCCCGACCCTGATCGACCAGGACCTCAAGATCGGTTCCCAGTTCATGGTGACCTCCACCCCGACGATCTTCATCATCCGCCCCGACGGGGTGATCGACTCGGTGTTGTTCTCCGGGGAGATCAACTACGGCGCGGCGTTCGAAGCGAAGAAGAAGCTGCTCCTCAAGTCCTGAGCGCGGCGCTCGGCAGCCCGTCCCGCACGATCCGGGGCAGCGGCTCGAAATCCGCTATCACTCCCGGCCCCGGCGTCAGCCGGCAGCGGCGATCCACGAGCACGCCGTCGATCCCGGTTGAGCGCGCGCCGTCGAGGTCCGTCTCGGGCAGGTCCCCCACGTGGAGCGTGAGCCGCGGATCGGCGCCGAGCGCCTCGATGGCGCTCCGGAAGATCCTCGGGTTCGGCTTTTCGACGCCCAGCATGTGGGAGCCCGCCACGGCATCGAACAAGTCGTCCAGGTCGAGCACCTCGAGAAGGTAGGGAAGGCGGGAGTCCCAGTTGGAGACCACGGCGAGCCGGCCGCCCGCGTGCCGGATCTCCGAGAGCGCCGGTCTGACGTCGGGAAACACGTGCCACGCCGCGGGATCGCGGAACGCCTCGCGGAGCGGCGCGAGCGCCGACTCGGCGAAGCCGCAAGGCATCGGCGCCCCAGCCGCCCGATCGATGGCGCCGCGGGCGAACCTGAGCCAGTAGCCGTCCTCGCCTCCGTCGAAGAACGCGTAGCGGTCCGTTCCGGGAGGAACCTCCCGGTCCATCTCGCGCCACGACTCGCGGATCGCCGATTCGAAGACCTCCGCCGAGCGGACGAGCCCCATCGGCGCCAGCACTCGGGAGTACACCGCGCCGAAGGACTCCCGCGGTCCGAACAGCGTCTCGCCCGCGTCGAGGAGAACGAACGGGTAGCGCATAGGGGAAAGATCGTACTACGGGGCATCCCCTCCAGAACGACCGAGCGAGGCTGGACCCCCCGGCGGTTCGCCCCGATCCAAAAGGAAAGGGCCCGGCTCGCGGGACCCTTTCCCGAACCGAGAGGATCGACGACCCGTCACGCGGCCGGCTTCTCCGCCGGCTTCTGGAACAGCTTTTCGTCCACCGGTGGATCGACCTTGAAGGACTCCAGCGTCAGCGTGATGGCGTCTTCGCCGTCCACGCGGACGACTTCCTTGTGCGGGACCGACCGGCCCTCGACCTCGTGGTAGTCGGAGAAGAGCACCTCGATCTGGGCCGGCGCCATCGTCAGCGGACTCACGCCCTGGTAGGCCTCCTTCAGCACCCTGCCGTCCGGCGCGACGAAGAGGCGGCAGTCCGACCCCTTGAAGCTGACCGAGACGACCTGGCATTTCGTTCCGTCCACCGTCTCCTCGCCCGCCGCCACCGCCTCCATCCCGGGATCGGACGCGTATCGGACGAGGACGCGGAGGTCACGCATCGTCTCCTTCTGGATCATCTCCACGACCGTCGGGGGCAGCGGGGACGTGTTGCCTCCTGCCGTTCTGAACCCCTCGCCGCCGGTCACGACGAGCGTCTGTTCCCCCATCGCGCTGGTCGAGACCTGGTGGACGCGATCGGGGAACACGAGCAGCTTGGTCCGCGCCATCTGCATCGTCTGGCCACGCACGCTCAGTACCAGCTTGGCGCTGGTCTCGATCGCCTTGACGTCGCCCGGGTTCTTCCCGCCGAGCGCGCCGACCACACTCGCCAGGAGCGCTCGCCCGACCGCGAGCGAGGCGGAGGTCTTCGCCGCCTTGGGCGTCTTGTCCGGCGGCGGCGGGATCGAGATGTCGATGTCCGTGACCTTGCCGAAGGTCGACACCGGCTTGTCGAATTCGTCCTTCTTCCCGACCACAAGCAGCGTCATCTGGTCGGGGTGCACGTACTTCTTCGCGACGCGCTCGACGTCCTGGCGGGTCACCTTCTCGATGTTCGCGCGATACTGCTCGAGGTAGTCCGCGGGGAGGCCGTAGAACGCGTAGGTCATCTGCTGGTTCAGGGTCTTCGCCTTGGAGTCGTAGTTGAACACGAAGGAGTTCAGGATGGCGTCTTTGGCCCGCTTCATCTCGTCGTCGTTCGGGGGATTCTCGATGATCCCGACCACCTCCGCCTTCACCGCCTCGACCCCCTGGGCCATGGTGGAGGACTTCGTCTGAAGGCCGGCGCGCAGAACGCCCGGGTAGAGATAATCGGCGCTCAGGTTCCCGAACACGTTGTAGGCCAGTCCCTTCTTGGAGCGCACGTTGCTGAACATGCGGCTCGCGAAGCTCCCGCCCAGCACCTCGTTCATGACCTGGACGGCGAAGTAGTCGGGGTTCTTCCTCTCGATGCCGAGGTGGCCCATGGCCACGTACGCCTGGGTCACGTCGGACTTCTCGATGAAGTAGACGCCGGGATTCGGGGTCGTCCGGAACGGAATCGGCGGAAGGGGCGCGGTCGGTCCCTTGGTCCAGTCGCCGAACACCGCGTCGACCTTCTTCTTCATCTCCTTGGGGTCGAAGTCGCCCACGATCCCCAGGTACACGTTGTTCGGCACGTAGTATTTCTTGTGCCACGCCACGAGGTCGTCGCGGTTGACGGCGGCGACGGTGGCGTACTCCTCATTTCGCGTCAGGGGCGAGTCCTTGCCGTAGACAAGGCGCGGGAACTCGCGGAACAGGATCCCCATCACCTGGTCGTTCCGACGCGCGATTCCGGTGTTGGCCTGGACCTTCGCCAGGTCCAGCTTGTCCTGGGCGAACGCGGGCGCGCGCAGCACGTCCGCGAAGACCTTGAACACCTCTTCGAAGTTGTCCTTGAGGCAGTTCATCGACGCGTGGCCGGAGTCGTCGTCGATCCCCGTTTCGACGGACGCCGCCCGGTTCGCGAGGAAGTCGTCGATGTCGTCGCCGGTCATGGACGATGTGCCGCCGGTGCGCTGCACCGTGCCCGTCAGGCCTGCGAGGCCCGTCTTCTCCGCGGGCTCCCAGGCCGAGCCGGTGCGGATCCGGGCGCTGACCTCGATCAGCGGCAGCTCGTGATCCTCCATCAGGAACACGGTCATGCCGTTCTTGAGCGTGTAGACCGCCGGCTTCTCGATCCTGAACTCGGGTAGCGGGGGATACTTGATGTCCTTGTAGTTCTCGACCTGGGCCGCCGCCGGAACGGCCAGGAGCGCGGCGAGCGCCGCCGCGGACAGCGCGACTCCTAGGCTCGTGGTTCTCATGTTCCGCCCTCCCCTAGTTCTTCGCGGACGGGGAGTCGGAGTTCACGATCATCCCCACGGTCCGGTTGGTCGGAACGAAGGCCGCTCGCGCCACGCGCTGGATGTCGTCCTTCGTCACCTTGTCGATCTTCTCCACGGCGTGAAACAGCTCGCGCCAGTCGCCGTAGAGCGCCTGGTAGGTCGCGAGCTGGTCGGCGATCCCCTGGTTCGACTGCATGCCGCGAATGAGGTCGGCCTTCGCGCGGGTCTTCACGCGCTTGAGCTCTTCGTCGGTGACCGGCTCGCCCTTGAGCTTCTCGATCTCCTCGCGAAGCGCCTTTTGGACCTCCTCGTTGGTGTGGCCGGGGGTCGGGACCGCGAAGAAGAGCATCAGGCTGGGGTACTTCTCGCCCGGGAAGCCGGAGATCGCGGCTGCCTGGGCGGCCACCTTCTTGTCGCGCACGAGGCTCCGGATGAGCCGCGAGGACCGGCCCCTCGAGAGCACGTCCGAGATCGCGGTGTACACGGCGTCGTCCGGGTCGGTCGTCGCCGGCCGGTGGTAACCCTCGATGTAGATCGGCTGGGACTTGTCCGGCAGCGCGATGGTCTTTTCCGCGATTTGCTTCGGCTCCTCGGTGCGGACGACCGGCGGCGGCGGGGCCGCGGGCAGCCGCCCGAAGTACTTGTCGAGGATCGGGATGATCTTCGCCGGCTCGACGTCTCCCACGATGGAGATCACCAGGTTGTTCGGAACGTAATAGGTCCTGCGGAACTGGTCCGCGTCCTCGCGGGAGAACGACATGAGGTCGCTCATGTAGCCGACCACCGGGTGATGGTACGGGTGGGCGGCGAAAGCCACGGACTCGAATTGCTCGATCAGCCGGCCGGTGGGCTGGCTGTCGGTCCGCAGCCGCCGCTCCTCCATGACCACGTCGCGCTCCTTGTAGAACTCGCGGAACACCGGGTCGAGGAAACGCTCCGACTCGAGGTAGGCCCACAACTCGACCTTGTTGGCCGGGAGGGAGTAGAAGTAGACCGTTTGGTCGGCGCTCGTGCCGGCGTTCATGCCGACCCCGCCCTCGCGGTCGATGATCTCCCCGAACTCGTTCTTGACGATGTACTTGTCCGCCGCATCCTGGGCGTCCTTCCATGCCTTCTTGAGCTCTTCGAGCTTCGCGGCGTCGGGCCCCCCGACCTTGTGCCGCTCGCGGTCGTAGGCATGGTAGGCCTCGTCCACCGCGGCCAAGGCCTTCTTCTCGCCGGCCCAGTCGTTGGTGCCGATCTGCGTCGTCCCCTTGAATGCCATGTGCTCGAACATGTGCGCGATCCCGGTGATCCCGGGAACCTCCTGCGCCGAGCCCACCTCGGCGTACGTGAAGAAGGAGACGACCGGCGCGGTCGGGCGCTGGTAGATCAGCAGCGTCAGCCCGTTGGCCAGCTTGTGCTCGGTCAGCTTCTTCTCGAAGGCTGCCAGGTCCTGCGCGCCCGTTGGAATCGCCGCGATCAACAGGACCGACACCGCGATCCATCCGACCTGCAAAACCCTTCTTGGCTGCATGCGACCCTCGCACGCCGGCCCATCGCCCCTTCTCAGAAGGGCTGAAGCAGCCGGCAGATTCGTCCGGTGAGGGTTGCAGTCTACGCCATTCGGGGGCCGGGGTTTCAATCCGGGATCGCCGACGGGAACTCGTTGTCGTGGCCGTGGGATAATGGCTCCGCGGCGAGGCGAGGGAACCATGCTGTTTCGCCCTGCACCGCGGTTCGACGGTTTGCCCGCCGGGGCCTTCGAGGCGTTCTCGATCCGAGACCGCGACGCTCGGCGGCGGGCGATCGTCGCGGGTTTCCACCCGGCGCTGAAGCTCCTCGGAGAGGATCTCTTGGAGATCCTTGCGCCGCTGACCGCGTCACCCCTCTACGCGCACTTTCCCCGGCTCGACTGGCCAGCGGGGTACCAGCCGTTCTGCACCTGGCTTGCGATCTCCCACGCGGCTCACGGCTACCAATCTGCGCCGCAGCTCAACGTCGGCGTTCACCGGGACCACCTGGCGGTCCGCCTCGGTTGGGACACCGACGCCTCCGGATTTGGCCGATTCGAGTTCCTCTGCTGGCACGGGGGCGTCGGGGCGGCGCTCGCGGACGCGGCGAGGGAACACGATCTCGCCTTCCGGGTCTACGCGGCGGCCGCATGGCCCGAGGGATCGCGCCGGGTGTTCGAATCGGCCTCGGACTGGGCCGGCTCGTTCGCCGAGGTGCGGCGACGCGGCGTGTGGTGGGAGCTGGGCGCGCGCTACGACCTCCCGCAAGCCGAAGAGAAGGTCGGCGGCAGCCGGCTCCTCGACGAAGCCGCACGAGTCTTCGGCGCACTTCTCGCGCACCTCGACCGAATCGTGGGGGTTTAGAGCCGCCGCCCGGGCGCGATCGACCGATAGGCCCTCCCCGAGCTTGACAGGCGGCGGTTCTCGCCGTATTATGTGATCTAAACGTTTAGTTAGAACATTTGGTTGATTGGAGAGTCGATGCAAGCCGCTGCGAGAGAGAGAGTTAGGGGCCAGCGCGGGGCCGAGGTCACGCAGGAAGCGATCAAGGCGGCGGGCTCGAAGCTCTTCGCCAAGTACGGGTTCGGTGGGACGACCGTCGACATGATCGCGCGCGAGGCCGCGGCCAACAAAGCGATGATCTCCTATTACTTCGGCGGGAAAGAAGGGCTCTACGAGCAGATCCTGATCTCGACGTTCCACGAAGCCGGCGCGCGGCTCGCGGCTCTGTTCGAGCAGGCGCTGCCCGCTGACGAGATGCTGCGGGCGTTCACCGGGATGTTCGCAGAGCTGGCCGCCGGGCGGCCTCATTTCCCCGCCATGATGGTCCGCGAGGCGATGTCGGGCGGCCGGCACCTCACCGAGCGGGTACTCCCGCATTTCCTCGATCTGTTCGTGAAGGTCCGGAGGATCTACGACCAGGGCATCGAGGAAGGGGCCTTCCGGCCCGTCGATCCTGTCCTTACCCACCTCGTCGTGATGGGAAGCCTGCTCTTCTTCTTCGCCTCGGAACCCATGAGAAGCCGCCTCGTCGCCGACGGGAGGCTGCCGATCACCCAGGCTCCCTCGACCGAAGCGTTCGTTCGCAACCTGCAGGAGCTGATCGTCCGCGGTCTCACCGCACCGCCGGCGGACGGAGCCGGAAAGGCATAGGAGAACCGCCATGGCGCGTATCGCATCCCTGGTGGCCGCGGTGCCCTTCATCCTGACCGCAGCCTCCTGCGGCCAAGGGCGCGATCCCTCGCTCATCGTCGCTTCGGGACACGTCGAGGCGACCGACGTGCGGATCTCCACCAAGATCGGAGGGAGACTCCAGTCGTTCCCGATCCAAGAAGGGGACCGGGTGGCGAGAGGCCAGGAGCTGGCGAGAATCGACACGACAGATCTCGATCTCCTCCTCGAGCAGGCGAGGGCGGAACGTGCCCAGGCCGACGCCGATCTGAGGCTTCGCGTCGCCGGCTCGCGCAAGGAGGACGTCGCCGTGGCGGCGGCACAGGTGGCCCAAGCCGAGGCCGACCTCGCGGGCGCGCAGAAGGACCTCGACCGGCTGCAAGGGCTCCTCGACGCCGGGTCCGGCACGAGCAAGGGGCGCGACGACGCCCTGACCCGCCGCGACGTCGCGTCCGCCCGACGGGACGTGGCGCGAGAAACGCTCGAGCGGCTCCGGGCGGGATCCCGCTCGGAGGAAATCGACGCCGCACGCGCCCACCTCGCGACCACCGATGCCAGGATCGCGCAGCTGGGGCAGCAGATGAAGGACGCGGTCACGACGAGCCCGCTCGCCGCGGTCGTGACCGAGAAGATCGCGGAGCAAGGAGAGTTGCTTCCGCCCGGCGCGCCCCTCTGCATCGTCACCGACCTCGGGGACGCATGGCTCACCGTCTACGTCGCCGAGCCCGACCTCGCGCGGATCCGGATCGGCCAGGAGGCGGATGTCGTCACCGACGGCGGGCAGTCGAGGAAGGGCAAGGTGACGTTCGTGGCGTCCGAGGCGGAGTTCACGCCGAAGAACGTGCAGACTCGCGACGAGCGGGTGAAGCTCGTGTACCGGGTCAAGGTCGGCCTCGAGAACGGCGACGGGCTCTTCAAGCCGGGGATGCCCGCGGAGGCGCGGCTCCGGTCCGCGGGGGACGGGCGGTGACCGGCGACGGGTCGATGATCGAGGTCGACGGCGCGGTCCGCCGCTTCGACGGACTCACCGCGGTGGACCGGGTCTCATTCGACGTGCGGCGCGGGGAGATGTTCGGCCTCATCGGACCGGACGGCGCGGGGAAGACCACGACACTGCGGATGACGCTGGGCCTCCTCGCCCCCGATGAGGGAAGCGTTCGGACTTGCGCGCTCGATCCGGTCCGGCACGCACGGGAGCTGTCGCGCCGCGTCGGGTACCTCCCGCAGCGCTTCTCGCTGTACGGTGACCTTTCGGTGGAGGAGAACCTCGCCTTCTTCGCCGAGGTTCACGGGGTCAAGGCCTCCCGGGAGCGGCGCAACGAGCTGCTCCACACGCTCAAGTTGGCCCCGTTCGGGAAGCGCCTCGCCGACCGCCTGTCGGGCGGAATGAAGCAGAAGCTCGCGCTGGCCTGCAACCTGATCCACACCCCCGAGCTGCTCGTCCTCGACGAGCCGACCACCGGCGTCGACCCGGTCTCGCGGCGCGACTTCTGGAAGATCCTGGCGGATCTTCAGAGCGGGGGTCTCACCATCCTGCTCACGACGCCCTACCTCGACGAGGCGGAGCGGTGCCGCCGCGTCGCGCTGATGAGCCAGGGCAGGCTCCTCACCGTGGACGAGCCCGGGGCGCTCAGGGCCGCCGCTCCCGGATCGGTGATCGAGGTGCTGGCGGTGCCTCGACGCCGGGCGGCCGACCTGCTGGCGGCCCGGGTCGGCGTCGCCGACGTCCAGTCGTTCGGCGAGCGGCTCCACGCGACGCTGCCGGATGTCCCCCCGTCCGCGTCCGCGGACGAGGCGCGGCGGATCGCGCTGGACCTTGCTGCCGCGGGAATCGAGGTGGAGTCGGCCCGGCCGACGGCCCCTTCCCTCGAGGACGTCTTCATCGCGAGGATCCGCGCCGCGGAGAGCGCCTCCGAGGGCCGGGAGGTATCGACATGAATCGTCCGATGGTCGTAACTCTCGCGACGCTGGTCGCCGTCGCGTCCGCGTTCGCACGCCCTCCGACGGAACCTGTCGGCCGACTCGAAACGGCGGTAAGGGACGTTTCCTTCCGCGATGAGGTGAACCCGCTAGTGCGCCTCTCGCTGGCGGAGGCGATCGCACGCGCGAGGGAGCAATCGCCGAGGGTCGCGCAGCTCACCGCGCTCGAGGCGGCGGCCGGCGCCGGACTCGAAGGAGCGAAGGCGCAGCGGATGCCGTCGGTGGACCTGACCGCCGGCTACACGCGCAACTCCAACGTCCCCGAGTTCTCGCTCCCCCCGCCGATCGGCCGCACGATCTTCCCGAACATCCCGGACAACTGGCGGACCCGTCTCGGCGTGACCGCGCCGCTGTACACCGGACGCCGGATCGAGAGCGGGATCGACGCCGCCTCTCGCGAGCGCGAGGCTGCCGGGAAAGACGTCGAATCCGGCGTCGATGACCTCGTCCTCGAGACCACCGCGGCGTACTGGTCGCTGGTCACCGCGAGGGAGAGCGCCCGGGTGCTCGACGAGGCGCTGGGCGCCTTCGATGCGCACCTCGCCGACGCCGGGAACCGCCAGAAGTTCGGCATGGCGGCTCGCAACGAAGTCCTCGCGGTCGAGGTGGAGCGCGACCGCGCTTCGCTCGCGCGCCTCGATGCAGACAACGAGGTCGAGGTCGCTAACGCAAACCTCGTCCGCCTGCTGAATCTCCCACCGGACTCCCGCTTCGAGGCGGCCGACCCGCTGGTCGCTCCGGACGTCCTGCCCGGGAACGTCGAGAGGCTGGTAGAGGCTGCGCTGGCGGCACGCCCAGAGCGGGCGGCGCTCCGCGCGCGGCTCGCCGCAGCCGAGGCCGTCGTCGCAGCGCAGCGCTCTTCCAGGTATCCCCAGGTCAACGCCTCGGCCGGCTACGACTTCGCCGACCCGAATCCAAGGATCCTGCCCCCCGAGGAGGCGTTCAAGTCGACCTGGAGCGTGGGGGTCGGCCTCTCGCTCAGCGTGTTCGACGGCGGGCGGACGTCCGCGGCGGTGGCGCAGGCCGCCGCGCGGGCCGACGCGATTCGACGCCAGATGGACGATCTCGACCGGAGGATCCGTCTCGAGGTCACCACGCGCCACTTGGACGTGCGGACGGCGCTCGGCGCGGTCGACGTCGCGTCGAGGGGCCTCGAGTCGGCCACCGAGAACCGCCGGGTCTCCTCGGACCGGTTCAAAGCCGGGGTCGGGCTCTCCTCCGACCTGCTCGATGCCGAGACGGGCCTGATGCGCGCGGGGCTCGACAGGACCGCGGCGCTGGCCCGCGTCCGCCTGGCGCTCGCCGCCCTCGACCGCGCGGTGGGGAGGTAGGCGTGACGGTGGCGCTGGAGGTTCAGGGGCTCACCAAGCGGTTCGGAGCGTTCACCGCTGTCGACGACCTTTCCTTCTCCGTCGAGGAGGGAGAGGTGTTCGGCCTCCTGGGAAGCAACGGTGCCGGCAAGTCCACCGCGATCCGCATGCTCGTGGGGCTCTTGACGCCGAGCGCCGGCCGCGGAACCGTCCTCGGCGTCGACGTCGCAGAGGATCCCGAGGGGGTGAAGCGCCGGATCGGCTACATGACCCAGCGGTTCAGCCTGTACGAGGACCTCACGGTTCGCGAGAACCTCCGCTTCTTCGGCGGGGTCTACGGCCTCGATCGGAAGGAGTCGGAGGATCGCGCGGCGTGGGCCGTCGCGATGTCCGGCCTCGAGGGGAAGGAGGACCTTCTGACGGGATCCCTCGCGGGGGGGTTCAAGCAGCGGCTCGCGCTGGCCTCGGCGGTGCTTCACCGGCCGAAGCTAGTGTTCCTCGACGAGCCGACCGGGGGAGTGGACCCGATCTCGCGGCGGAGGTTCTGGGGGTTGATCGACGCGATGGCGGGAGAGGGGGTCACGGTGATCGTGACCACCCATTATCTCGACGAGGCGGAGCACTGCGCCCGGATCGCGCTGATGCACGCCGGCCGGCTCGTGGCCCTCGGGAGCGTGGCGGGCCTCAAGGAGGTGTTCGCAGGCCGGGTGGTCCTGGAGGTGAGCGCCCCGAGCTTCCACGACGCGTACCGGCGGATCGAAGGGGAGCCGTGGGCGCTCGAGACCTCGGTGTTCGGGACCCGCCTCCACGTGGTGGTCGAGGACGCGGCCGAGGGGCGCCGACTAGTGCTGGAAGCGCTGGAGCGCGACGGGAACGTTCCGGCGGCTGCGGAGCGGATCGTTCCGTCGCTCGAGGACGTGTTCATCCACTACATCGAGCGCGAGGGCGCCGCCGGCGGCGCGGGGAGCGCGCGATGAGGAAGATCCTCGCGGTCGCCCTGAAGGAGCTCCGGCAGGCGTCGCGGGATCCGCTGAGCCTCCTGCTGCTCCTCGGCATGCCGGCGATGATGCTCCTCCTGTACGGCTACGCGGTGAACTTCGACGTGCGGCACGTCCGGCTGGCGCTCGAGGACCGGGACAAGAGCGCGGCGAGCCGGGACCTCATCGCGTCGTTCGTGAACTCGACCTACTTCGACGTCGTCCTGGACCTGCCGTCGGGCGCCGAGCTCGAGAAACTGCTCGGACGGCGCGTCGCCAAGGCCATCCTGGTGATCCCGGAGCGGTACTCCGGCGATCTTGCGGCGGGGCGGACGGCGAAGGTCCAGTTGATCCTCGACGGGAGTGACGCCAACACCGCCACCACGGTGCTCGGGTACGCGTCGGGCCTCGTGGCAGCCGCCAACGCCGGCCGAGCGCCGAACGGGACGGGGAGAAGGGTCGAGGCCGTTCCCGTCGCGTTCGAGCCTCGCGTTTGGTACAACCCGGAGCTGAAGTCCACGCGGTTCCTCGTTCCGGGGCTCATCGGATTCATCCTGATGATCACCGCGGTACTTTCCACGGCCCTCTCGGTCGTTCGCGAGAAGGAGCGCGGGACCCTGGAGCAGCTCCGCGTGACGTCGCTTCGCCCGAGCGAGATGATCGTCGGGAAGACGCTCCCGTACCTCGCGATCTCGCTGACGGCCACCGCGGTCATCATCGTCTCGGCGCGCTACCTGTTCGGCGTGAGCGTTCGCGGCTCGTACCTCGACCTGTTCCTGGCCACCCTCGTGTACCTGATCGGCGCGCTCGGGTACGGCCTCCTCGTCTCGAGCTTCGCCGGATCGCAAGCCATGGCCTTCCAGGTCGGGGTCCTGACCTCGATGCTCCCCGCGATCTTCCTCTCGGGGTTCATCTTCACGATCCGGTCGATGCCGCCGGTCCTCCAGGCGATCACCCGAATCGTCCCCGCCCGCTACTACCTCGTCATCCTGCGGGGGGTGATCCTCAAGGGGGCCGGCCTGGGAACGTACCTCCCGGAGATGGGGTTCCTCGCTCTCTTCGCGGCGGCGGTCCTGGGCATCGCGTGGGTCCGTCTCGTCCGGCGGGAGGTCTGACCGTGCGCGTCCTCCTCCACGTGATCGTCAAGGAGCTCCTCCAGCTGCGGAGGGACAGGAAGATGATCCCGGCCATGGTCGTCGGTCCGATCATGCAGCTCTTGGCGCTGGGGTACGCGGCGAACATGGACGTGAAGGAGATCCCGCTGCTGCTCGTGGACCAGGACAGGACGTATTCGAGCCGGGCGCTCCTGGACCGGTTCGAGGGGTCGGGCTACTTCCGCCTGGTCGGGAGCGAGGACGAGCCGGGCGCGATCGAGCCATGGCTGGTAAGGGGTCGCGCGCAGGTCGCCCTGGTGATCGGAGCGGGGTACGGCGATGCCGTGGCCGCGGGGCGCCCGCCGAAGGTCCAGGTGATCGCCGATGGCTCGGACGCCAACTCCGCGGTGGTCGGCCTCGGCTACGCGTCGCGGATCGTCGCCGCGGCGGGAGCGAGGATGGTCGGGAGCCGTCTGGAGGCCGGCGGGAGGGTGCGGGCCATGGCCGCGACCGGAAGCATCGAGATGGTCCCGAGGGTCTGGTACAACCCGGACCTCACCACGCGCTGGTTTTACGTCCCGGCGATCCTGGCCATGACCCTCATGCTGATCACCATGATCCTCCCGTCGGTGGCCGTGGTGCGCGAGAAGGAGATCGGGACGCTGGAGCAGCTCAGCGTGACGCCGGTGCGTCCCTGGCAGATGATCCTCGGCAAACTGTTCCCGTTCGCGGCGATCGGCATGGTGGACCTCGTTCTCGTCACCGCGCTGGTGGTGCTCCTGTTCCGTGTGCCACTCCGGGGCTCGTTCCCGCTCCTGGCGCTCCTGACCGTGCCGTTCCTGATGACGACGCTGGGCCTCGGCCTGCTCGTGTCCGCGGTGGTGCGCACTCAGCAGCAGGCGATGATGACCTCCGCGTTCGTATTCATGGTGCCGATGATCCTCCTGTCGGGGCTCATCTTCCCGATCGAGAACATGCCCGTCGCGATCCAGTGGGGAACCCTCGTGATCCCCCTCCGGTACTACAACAACATCATTCGCGGGATCTTCCTCAAGGGGTCCGGGATCGACGTGCTCTGGCCCGAAGGGGCGATCCTCACCGGGATCGGCGTCCTCGTGCTCGCGACGGCATCGCTGAGGTTCAGGAAGAGCCTGGATTGACGAAAGAGAAGAGCACGGGCGCGGCGGTTCGAACCGCGATTCCACGAGTCGGGAACTTCCGTCTTGTACGCTTGTCAGAGCGGTCATGTGCGCACACGCGCCACCGGAGGAAGCTCCATGAAATCCACGACGCGTCTTGCCGCCCTTCGCTCGGCGCTCCGTGCCGCCGTGACGGCCATGGTCGTCCTCGCTTCCTCGCGGTCGCCCGTGCGGGCCGTGCCCGAGCAGCCCCCTGATTTCGGCCTTCGCGGCCTCCGCCGGGTCCAGCTCGTGTTCCTCGCTCCGAGGGCCGAGGAGGACCCGTTCAAGCGGGCCGAGTGCCGACCCATCGCCGAGCTCCTGGTGGGAAAGGGGCTCGAGGTCGTCGACGGCTGCCGCCGGTACGACGCGGCGTGCGGCAAGCTCTTCTTCACCGTGGAGAGCAACCCGATCATCGGGGGCGAGGGAAGCGCGTACGTGGCGGAAATCGCCCTGTCGCAGCAGGTCCAGCTGGTGCGCGAGCCCGCGCGGGAGCTCACCGCTCCCATCACCTGGTCCGAACGTCGTTTCGGAACGGTCGACGCGCACCATTCGCTGTCGGAGGAATCGTGCCTGCGGCTCCAGGACCTCGTGATCCGGTTCACCGTGAGCTGGCAGCTGGCGAGTCGGTGAGACCCGCGACCTCGGTTTCCGGGCAGCCAACACGCTGCATCCCGTCCGCGCCCGGCGGGCGCCGTGCTGGGTAGGCGCAGCAACGACGACCGTATTCTCAGCCTCTCGGAACTTCCTATCGGTACGGTTGTCTCAAAGGCAAGTCCGCCCCTGTGCCAAAGGAGGACGCGCCATGAGAAGCCAGACGTCGCCCGTGATCCTGCTCCTCGCGTTCCTCGCGCTTCCGGCCGTCGCCGTCGCGTCGGACGATCCCCGCCCGACGACGGGGTCCCTCGCCGTCGTGGAGGCCGGAGGAGCGATCGTCGAGATGCCGCTCCGGCACACCCGCGTCCGGGTCGAGGTCTCGGCGTTCGTCGCCCGCGCCGAGGTGGAGCAGACCTTCGCCAACCCGTACGACCATCCGGTGGAGGCCGTCTATACGTTCCCTCTGGGCGACAAGGCCGCCGTGGACGATTTCGAGCTGACGGTCGGCGAGCGGACGATACGAGGCGAGATCAAGCGGCGCGACGAGGCTCGGCAAATCTACGAATCGGCCCGCGACGAGGGGTGGGACGCGGCGCTGCTGGAGCAGGAGCGCCCCAACGTCTTCACCCAGTCGGTCGCGAACCTCGAGCCGGGCGCCGACGTCAAGGTCCGTCTCATCACGGTCGAAGTCCTGCCGTACGACGCGGGCCTCTACCGCCTGACGTTCCCGCTGGTCGTCGGCCCCCGCTACATCCCCGGCGGCGCGGCTCCCGTCGGCGCGATCGCCACGGAAGCGGCGAATCCCACGGCCGCCGTCCCCGACGCGGAACGGGTCACGCCCCCCGTCCTCCGGCCCGAGGTCCGGTCGGGTCACGACGTGGAGATTTCGGTCGTCCTGGACGCCGGGGTTCCCATCGCGAACCTCGCGAGCCCGAGCCATCGGATCGCCGTCGAGCGCCCGACGCCCTCGACCGCGCGGGTGTCCCTCGCTCCGGACGACCGGATCCCGAACAAGGACTTCATGCTCCGCTGGAGCGTCTCGTCCGATCGCCCGTCCGTGGGCCTCCTCGCGCATCGCGAGGGAGACGACGGCTTCTTCACGCTCCTCGTCCAGCCCAAGGGGACGATCGGTCCCGACGAAGCCGCACCCAAGGAGATGGTCCTGGTCCTCGACACCTCGGGAAGCATGGAAGGGATCCCGATCGAGGCCTCGAAGCGGTTCGCTCGCGAGGCGCTCTCGAGCCTCGGCCCGCGGGACACGTTCAATCTGGTTCGCTTCGCGTCGGGCGCCGAGGTGTTCTCGAAGGAGCCGCTCCCGAGCGACAGGGCGTCCGTCGACCGGGGGCGAGCCTGGATCGAGGCGCTTTCAGGCGGTGGCGGCACGGAGATGCTCACCGGACTCAAGGCGGCGTTCGAGCGACCCGCCGACCCGAACCGGCTTCGGATGGTCGTCTTCCTCACCGACGGCTTCATCGGCGACGAGAACAGGATCCTGGCGGAGATCTCGCGGGTGGCGGGCGACGCCCGGATCTACACGGTGGGGATCGGCTCCTCGGTCAACCACTACGTGCTCGACCGCATGGCGGCCCTCGGGCGGGGGACATACGTCTTCGTCCGGCCCGACGAAAAGGCGGACGAAGCGCTCGAGCGCTTCCGCGGTTGGGTCAGCCGGCCGTACCTGACCGATCTCCGCGTGGACTGGGGCGCGCTCGCGGTCGCGGACGTCGTGCCCGAGACGCTGCCGGACCTGGGCTCCGGCCAGAACCTCTGCATGGTCGGACGCTACCTCGCTCCGGGAACCGGCGAGGTGGTGTTCCGCGGACACCTCGGCGGCCGGTACTGGGAGCAACGCCTGACCGTCGCGCTGCCCGGGAAGGAGGGATCGCATTCTGCCCTCGCCTCGCTGTGGGCACGGCACCGGATCGAGGAGCTGCTCATGAGCGTTCCCGACGGCGTGCCTCCTTCGGTCGAGGCCGAGGTCACGACCCTCGCACTCGGGTACCGGCTGATGAGCCCGTTCACGTCGTTCGTCGCCGTGGACGACTCGCGCGTGGTGGGCCCCGGTGGCAAGCCCGAGACGATCCGTCAACCGCTACCGATCCCCGAGGGGACCTCGTTCGGAGGGGTGTTCGGCAAGGAGGGGCCCCGAGTCGTCCGGACGCCGGCCAAGGCTGGCGATGGCGCTTCCGATGTCGAGGAGACGCTCCCGGAGGATCACGCCGAGCGCGAAGTGCGGTCGGCGCCGCGTCACCCGACGGTCGCCAATCCCCAGGGCGCCACCGGGGCGGTCGGCGGAGTCATCGGCGGGGTCCTGGGCGGCGTCCTGGGTGGCCCCGCGCTTTCGCCGGCGCCGAAGGCGCTTCCCGCCAGCAATAGGGCCGTCGTTCCGGGAGACCCGCTAGCGGCTCTCTCGGCATCCGCCGTCCGCGCCGACGCGATCGAGGAGGTCCTCATCACGACGGCCGGGGCCGGTGTCACGTACGGTCGAGCTCGAGGTGGGTTCGCCACGATCATCCAGCGGCAGGGAGACCCGCGCTCGGAACCGGAGGCTGCCGCGCCGACCGGCGCGGCCGGGTTAACTGCAGGATGGGCTGCAACGAGGCCTGCCGCCGGGTTGCCGGCACGCCTCGCGTCCCTCCACGGCACCGACGCGGGCGACCGCCTTCTGATCACATCGCTACGCGTCCTGGCCGACCTGGCGGAAGACGGGCGACTCGGGCCCTCCGAAGGCAAGCCTTCGCTCGCCGCCCTCCTCGGCGCTCAGGTCCCGTCCGGCGCGATCGCCGAGGATCCGAATGTCCAAGCGTTTGTCGCCTGGGCGCTGGCCGAGGGCGCGGCGGCCTTGCCCCACGACCCGTGGGTCCGGCAGGCCGCGGAGCGAGCCGCGGCCGACCTCGCGCGTCGTGCGACGTCGGCAGGGGGCTCGACCGCATGCCGCCTCGACGCGGAGGACGCGCGCTGGGTCCGGCTGATCCTGGGCTGGCTGCGGCCGGGCAAGCCACTCACGCCGGGGGCGCCAACGGGAGACCCCTCGGCTCCATACGTCGATCTGTGCCGGGCAGCGTCGGGCGAGGCTGTCCCCGCTCGAGGCGCCGGCCGACGGACCTCGTGGGACAGGCTTCTCCGCGCCATTCCTTTGGGTCACCTGACGTACGTCCGCTGAAGTACGGTCCGCCTGGGCTATATTTGCCATCGGCGCGAGGCTACGTGCCCTCGGCGCCGGTGGTGTCCGGATGAAGCGTCCGAAGCATCGCAGGACCCGGGGGATGCTGACGTCCCTCGTCAAGTACCCGAAGGGTCCGACGCACAAGAACGACTCGCTGTGGCGGAAGATCGGCCTGTGGGCCGGCGGGACCGTGCTCGTCGCGGTCCTCGGGGTCGCGGTCGTCGGGTTGTTCGTCATGATGTTCAAGCCGGACCTGGCCGTCGTCACGAAGGAAGGGAACTTCGAGGTGCTGGACGTCGAGAGCCCCGCGGGGAGCTTCCCCGCCGAGGAGCAAGCGGTCGCGGCCGCGGTCATCTCCATCGAGGGCCGCTGGATTCGGGTGCCGCTGCGGGCAGACAACCGCTCCGGCGTGGAGAAGCACAAGACGCTGCACGTCCGCTACACGCTCTCCCCCCGGGTCGGCGTCCTGAAGATCGAGAGCTGGAACCTCGTCAAGGGCTGACGTCCTGCCGGGCAGCCGGCCTGGAACCTGAGAGCGCGGTCGCCCGTAACATCCCGCGGGAAGACCCCATGGAGGCGATCATGGCACGGCACCGTCGCGCGATCCAGCTGCTCGGAACGTCCTTTCTCGTCCTCGCGCTGGCCCATCCCGCCCTCGCGGGGAGCCGGATCGAGAAGAACCTGACCCTCGGGCCTGGCGGGAAGCTCGTCCTGGACACCGAGGCGGGGAGCGTCTCGGTTTCCGGAAGCACGGAGGCGGGAGTCCACGTCGTCGTGACCTCCAGGTCGGACGACCTGGAGAAACGCTACAAGTTCGAATTCCAGGAAGCACCTGGGGAGGTCCGGATCACCGGCAAGAAGGCCGACACCGGCTGGCTCCGGGGCATCTCGGTGCATTTCGAGATCAGGGCGCCCAGAGCGACGAGCCTCTCACTCCGCACGTCGGGCGGGTCGATCGAGGCCTCCGGCCTCGCCGGGACAGCCGACGTGGACACGTCCGGCGGCTCGATCTCGATCGACGACCTCGAAGGAGCCCTCAAGGCCCATACCTCGGGCGGGAGCATCACGCTCCGCGAGATCAAGGGGGACGTGAGGGTGGAGACTTCCGGGGGGAGCATCAACGCCTCCTCGATCGCCGGAAGTCTCGACGCCCGTACCAGCGGCGGCCACGTCGACGTCGAGAACGTCACGGGCGACGCGGTGCTCCGCACTTCAGGCGGCTCGGTCAAGGCGCGGAACGCCGGCGGTCGCGTGATCGCCAAGACGTCGGGGGGTTCCATCGAGGTGTCGTTCGCGCGGGGCAACGCGAGGGGCGGCGAGTTGGAGACGGCGGCGGGGTCCGTCGAGGTGACCGTGGATCCCTCGGCGAGCCTCACCGTGGACGCTACCACCTCCGCCGGCCGGATCTCCACCGACTTCCCCCTGCAGGTGACGGGCTCCATCGGCAGCTCGAGCGTCCACGGGACGATCGGCAAGGGAGGCGAGTCGCTCACGATCCACACAAGCGCCGGGTCGATCGAGCTGCGGTCGCTGAAGTAGCGGCCGCGAACGGGTCGGCTCCGCGGGGCCACCCGCGTCGCCGGTTCCGACCCTAGATAGGAGCGACGACGGGAGGCGTGGCATGGCCGTGGGCTTCGCGCGATTGGAGACGCCGGTGGGCGCGCTGTGGCTGTTCGCGATGGACGGCGCGCTCGCGGGGCTGGCGTTCGAGGACCGGCGCGCTGCGCTCAAGAGCCACTTGAACCGGCGATTCGGCGGTCAGGTGATCGAAGAGGTGGAAGATCCGGCGGGCGCCGTCTCGCGTCTCGCGGCCTACTTCACCGGCGACCTCGAGGCCATCGATGCCATCCGGGTGGATCCCGGCGGCACGCCGTTCCAGCGCGCGGTCTGGTCGGCGCTCCGGCGCATCCCGGCGGGCCGGACCGTCGCGTACTCGGAGCTCGCGAGCCTCTCCGGGCATCCGAGGGCCGTCCGAGCGGTTGACCTGGCGAACGCCCGCAATCCGATTGCGATCGTGGTTCCCTGTCATCGCGTGATAGGGGCCGACGGTTCCCTCACGGGCTACGGCGGCGGCCTCGAGCGCAAGGCTTGGCTCCTCAGCCACGAGCACGTCCTGCTGTGAGGCCGCACGCTCCCATCGTCGCTCTAGCGGGCGTGACGCTTCGCGGCTGGCTGCATCTACGACCATGGCCCCACGACGGCGGCGGAAGGAGCGGGAATGGAAATGGCAATCGAGTTCCCCGGCGGCGACCGGGTGGACGCTTGCTTCGACGGGCTCGAGATCGTGACGAGTCAGGATGGGTCGGCACCGTCCCCGTTCGACTTGTTCTTGGCGTCCATCGGGACCTGCGCCGGGATCTACGTGGCCCGGTTCTGCCGGCAGCGTGGGATCTCGACCCAGGGGCTCCGGATTCGCCAGCGCGTCGCGGCCAACCCCGCCTCCGGGATGGTGGACAGGATCGATCTCGAGATCCAGCTTCCTCCCGGCTTCCCGGAACAGTACCGCGAAGCGGCGATTCGCTCGGCGAACCTCTGCGCGGTCAAGAAGCACCTCGAGCACCCGCCTCGAATCGAGGTCCGCGCCGCCTGACTCGGCTCGCCGTGCTCGCGGCTCTGCTCGCTCCGCTCACGGGCTGCTGCGAGACCTGCGGCTCCTTCCTCGGACGCGAAGACACCGAGTATCTGGCCCACGACGTGCTCGAGTCGCCATCGTCCGGGCGCTCGTTTGTCGCCGATGTCCGCCACGCCCTCGAATCGATCCCCATGGTGTGCAGGCCCATCGACTTCCCGACCGTGGACGTCGGGGGCGATCCCGCCTCCTGGCAGTGCCTCACATGCTCCCCGTCGGAGACGTCGGTCAACGTCGAGGTCGCGATCGGAGCCTCGCTGGCCGTCGTCGAGGTCGAAGAGGTTGCCGGCCGATGCCGCCCGTCGGCCGGCTTCTCGACGGTGAGGCGGCAGGTCTCGATCGCGCTCCGAAGGGGGTTCCCGTCGTCGAAGCTGACGCAGGAATTCCCGTACGCGCGGAAGCACTTTCCAGCGTGGAGATCCGACCGGCGTCGCCCGACACGCGATCCGATGTCGCGATGGGGCTAGCGCGTGCCGGTGTAAGATCGCGCCTGCGGCCGTGCCGATCAACGGTCGGCCTGACCGTCGGGCCGCCGGCCGCGGAGGTCCCCATGCCGGTCACCTACCGGATCGACCAGGAGCGGCGCCGCATCAGCACGACATGCGTCGGCGACGTGAGTTTCCAGGAGGTCATGGACCACTTCGCCGCGCTCGAGACGGACCCGCATTGCCCGGAGCGCCTCGATGTCTTGCTGGATCTGACGACGACGACGTCCCTTCCCGACGCGGAGCAGGTCCGGGCCGTCGGAGCTCACATCGGCGAGACGCGGCGCCGAGTCCGGTTCGGCGCCTGCGCGATCGTGACGGACCGGGATGCCATGTTCGGAATGAGCCGGATGCTCGAGGTGCTCGCCGAACCGCATTTCAAGTCGACGTCGGTCTTCCGGAAACTGGAGGACGCGGAGCGGTGGTTGGATGCGGAGGGGTCGCCTGCTGGCCGGGAGCGCGGCCACGATGCGCGAGCCTGATCACGCGACCTCCCGCCGGCTTCGGCCCGCATTACGCCGCGGCCGGGCGCCCTCGGCCTGTGCCCACGCCGGTCTCCCGTGAAGGGAGTCAAGGCGGTCGGTTGGGGCTGCCTGGCCTTCGGCGCCTTTCTCCTCTGGTCCGCGGGGATGTCTCTCGCGCTCTGGTATCTGGCCCCAGAGGCCTTCGGTCCGGCGCTGTCGTCGGCGGGCTCCGACCTCCCGGGCATGTCGTGGATTCGCGCCCACTGGACGACCTACGCCTTCGGCCAGGCGGTCGTGGGCGCGGCACACGTGGTGATCGGCGTGGGGCTGCTGCGATTGCGGCGATGGGCTCGCGCGGCCCTCGAGGTGATGTGCTGGCTCGCTCTCCTCGGAACGGTCGCTTCGGGCTGGCGGCTGCGCTCGGCCTTTACCGGGGTCCCTGCTGGCTCGCGAGGTTCCACGGAGGGGATCATGGACGTCGTCGCGGTGCTCCTTGGCGTCGCCCAGCTCGTCGGCCTCGCGCTACTGATCGTGTTCCTGCGACGCCGGACGACTCGGGCCGCCTTCGGCTCGTCGGCCGGGAAGGCCGGGCGGGCGCCGTGACAAGGGGGATCGACATGCAGCACGCGATGACCACGACCGCGTTCACGATCGACGGGTACCGCGTCAGGAAGAACCTCGGAGTTGTTCGGGGCGTCACGGTCCGGTCGCGCTCGGTCTTCGGCACCGTGGGCGCGGCGCTCCAGACGCTCGCCGGCGGCAACATCACCCTGTTCACCGAGCTGTGCGAGAGGACCCGCGCGGAGGCGTTCGAGCAGATGCTTGCGCACGCGGAGCAACTCGGCGCGAACGCGGTGATCGGCGTCCGCTACGACGCGAACGACGTGATGCAAAGTGTGACCGAGGTGCTCTGCTACGGAACGGCCGTGGTCCTGGAAGAGGCCTGACCACGCGCCCTCCCGCGGCGAGGGGCCCCGATCACTGGAGGGTCAGCACGGCAGCGGCCCCCGGGGCGGTCTGCGCCGTACCCCGCCACGTCTGACCGTCCGACGCCGAGACGGACACCGTCCACGCTCCCGGCGGGAGATCCTCGATCCGCACCCGTCCCCCGCTGAGGCGCCACTGGCTGCGTGGCTCGTCGTACCAGGCCACCTCCCGGTAGGGGCGGCCGTCGGCGCCGGTCACGGTCGCGGTCGCCACGGCAGAAGACCCCTCGAGCCCCGGCACCGCGACGTCGAGCGTGCACGCCGGCGGCAGCGCGACCGGGACCGGACCGCCAGGAGCCGAGGCGCGCAAAGAGGCGGTGCCGCTCCCGTTCGCTCCGACGAGCAGGTCCCACGATCCCGACGGCACGGTGGAGAGCCGCACGCGGCCGTTCTCTCCGGTCGCGAAGCTGCCGCTCACGACCGCGCGCCCCGCGGGATCGAGGACGGCGACCACCACCTCGTCCGGCGGGTGACCGGACGGCAGCTGCACCTCGATCGAGAGGCCATCCGTCGGGTCGAGCGCGAGGCCGACGTTCTCGACGTCGTGTCCGCTCTTCACGGTCGCGGTCGCGGCTTGCGCCGCGTAGCCCTGCGCGGTCGCGGAGAGCCGCCATGTCCCGTCGGAGACGTTCGAGATCGCGAACCGGCCGTCGAGGTCGGTGGTCGCGGAACGGTCGAAGCGGAAGGCGGAGGCTCCGGAAGCGTCGCCGTCCTGCGGCGCCAGCGCGACGCGGGCGCCGGAGACCGGCCGGCGGTCCGCGGAGTCCACGACGCGCCCCGACACGCGGGCGGTCGGTATCCGGACGACGACTTCGCGCGGGCCGCGCACCTCGTACGTCTCCTCGTGGAAGAGGCCGCTCTCCCACTGGTTCAGCTCCAGGCGATACGTTCCGGGCTCGAGGCCCCCCACGCTGAAGCGCCCGTCGGAGTCCGTTCGGCCGCGGCCCGAGGAGTCCACGTCGGTTCCCTGCGCGAAGACGTCGGCGCTGCTCACGGCCGCGTCTCCCTGTACGACGCGTCCCGATAGCGTGAGCCCGCCGCCGAAGCGTAGGTCGAGGCTCGCCTCCGTGGCGCCTGGCGCGATCGTCACGTCGCCCCGTGCCTGCTGGCCGCCCGACGGATGGGACGCGGTGACGCGCCACGAGCCCGCCGTGAGATCCTCGAGGCGGTAGTGACCCTGACGATCCACGGGCGACTGGGAGTGCGGCCACGACTCGCCCGCCTTCACCGCGCTCACCTCCACCTGCGCGAGCTTGCCCGGGTCGAGGCCGGAGACGGCTCCGGTCAGCACCGCGCCCGCGGAGAGCCTCACCTCGATCCCCGCGACGGGGGCGTCGGCGACGTGAACCGGAGTCCTCGTGTCGGGGGAGGCGAGTCCTCGCTTCCCCGCCGTCAGCTCGTAATCTCCTTCTCCCACGCTCTCGAACTTGAAGGAGCCGTCGGTGCCCGACGTGACGTCCGGGCCGCCGAAGAACCGGCCCGGCGCGGCGAGCCGCACCCAAGCTCCGGCGATCGGTCCGCCGGCCGCATCCACGACCCGGCCCGAGACGTCCTGGCCCCCTTGGAACTGGAGGTCGAGGGCGTTGGTCCCGGTGCGGGCGTCGATGTCCTTGACCACCCGAGCCCAGCTCTCGTGGGTCGCCTCGACGGATACGTTGCCGGGTGCGAGCCCCTCGATCCGGTAGTTCCCGTCGCCGTCGGTCGTGGTCCCGCGGAATCGCACCATCTGCGCCTGCTCGGCCACCTTCGAGACCTCGGCTCCGACCGCGGGCTGCCCATCCGGCGCGAGCACGCGCCCCTCGACGATCGCTCCCGGCTTCAAGGGGAGCTCGACGCCCGTGAGGTCCTGCCCCTCGACGACCTCGAGGTCGTCGAGCTTGGCTTCCTGCCAGCCGGTGGCGTTCGCCGACAGATCGATCTTCCCGGGCTCCACGTCCTCGAACAGGAATCGTCCGCTGGCGTCGGCCGACCCCTGGTTCCTCATGATCATCATCATTCGCTGGCCGCCGACCCCGCCGCCGCGGTGCTGGGTGAGCGTCACCTGGGCGAACGGGACCGGCTTCGAGTCGGGGTCGAGAACCGCTCCGGACACCTTCGAGGACGGGTGCAGCACGATGTCCAGCGGATCGCGGCGGGGGACCTCGACGCCGGACTGGCGCTTCGCGAGGTAAGCGGTCCGGGTGAAGGCGAGCGAAAGCGGCTCGCCGCGGAGCAGGTCGTCGATCGAGAACCAGCCGTCGGGACCGGTGACGGCCTCGGGCGGGGCGGTCGGCGCCGGGCCGAACCCCATCGGCCCTCCCCCGTCCTTCGCGATCGAGACTTCGACGCCGTCGATGGGCTTGCCGGCCGGATCGACGACCCTTCCTTGGACCCTCTCTCCCGGAGCGAGGACGATCTCTCCGAGGTCCGCGGGCTCGGCCGTGTCGGCGACCTCGATCCGCTCCAGGGTCTTTCGCGCGAAGCCCTTGTGGCGCACCTCGAGGTCGAACGTCCCGGCGGCGAGCGCGGTGATCTCGAAGCGCCCGTTCGCGTCGCTGACGGACTTGCGCTCCTCGGGCTCCGGGCCGCCGCCGGCCCTCATCGCGATCACGTGCTCGCCGCGCCGCGCCGCAGCCCGCATCAGGACCGCGGCGTCCTGAATCGGCCGCCTGTCGCCGTCCAGGATCCGGCCGAAAGCCTTCCGTCCCCGCGCGAGTTCGATCCGCTGGCCCTCCAGGGTGCGCCGGCGCTCGAGGGGGGCCAGCTCACGGGTGGTAGGCGCGAACCCTGTCGCAGAGACCGCCAGATCGTACCGGAGCGAGGCGTCCACCGGGCTCAAGCGGAACCGCCCGCGGGAGGAGGTCACCGCGTGCGGAGCGTTCTGCCGTCCCCCGATGAAGAACTGGACGCTTCCGCTCTCCATGCGTCGGACGAGATCCACCTTCGCCCCAGGGACCGGCTGCCCGCCGACGTCCACCACCGTCCCCTCCATCGCCGCAGCGGGCTCCAGCGCCAGGGTCGGGCCGGGGCGCCGGCCCGCGGAAGCGGAGACCATCCGCGGATCGCTGGGGAGATAGCCCGTTGCCCCGCCGACGAGGACGCAGTCGACCCCCAGCTGGAGGCCGAACGCGTAGGCGCCGGCGTCGTCGGTGGGGATCGCCTCCCACGGGCGTCCCCGGTTCCAGACGAGTGCACCTGCCAGCGGGCGGCGCGTCTCGAGGTCGATCACGTGCCCCGACACGGTGACGCGCTCGGGCAGCACGATTCGAATGGGACCCGGGCGGTCCTTCGGAGGGGGCGATATCCGCTGCTCGACCTGCCGGCCGTCAGCGGCCGCCAGAGTCACCGTGAGGTCGCCCCGTGCAAGCACTGCGAGGTCGAGGCGGCCCTTCGCATCGGTCGTGCCCAGAGGATGGGAGCTGGGACCGATCACCGCGAGGACCCCCGGGGCCGGGGCCCCGTCGGCCCCACGGACCTCGATCGGGATCGGCACTCCCTTCTCCAGCTTGACCGTGAGGGAGTTGCCGCGGACTCCGCGGCGCTCGGCGACCAGGTAGCCTGGGGCCGAGATCGTGACGACGCTCAGGTCCGAATCCGCCCGCGGGAGGTGGGCCGTGCCGTCCTTTCCGGTGAAGACCGTGAGGGCGGGGACGCTCCAGCGGGGGTCCGCGAAGAACCGCAGCTCCGGGTCGGCCACGTGCACGGCTGCGCCCACGATCGGAACACCCGCGCTGTCGCCGACGCGCACGGTCAGGCCGTTGTCTCGGGCGAGACTGACCTCGACGAGGTCCACCGGCTCCAAGAGCGGCCGGAGGAGGATCTGTCGGGGCGCGAAACCCGTCGCATCGACCCGCACTCGGTAGACGCCGGCCCTCGGTGCGGCGAGGCGGTAGATGCCCTGGGCCGTGGTGACCCCCCTGGCAGCGGGCTCGGGAAGGCTGGCGTCGCGATCCAGGCGAGCCGCCGCGACCGGATCGAGGACCGGCAGCAACAGCACCTGGGCGTCGGAGACCGGGCTCCCGCCGGGCCCCACGACCTGGCCGGTGATGGGCACCTCGCCTGCGGTCGCCCCCGCGGCCGCGGCTAGGAAGGCGAGCATCGAGATCGTGAAGAGTCGGCACGGCATCTCGGTAACCTCCTGCGCCGGGTGCGACGCGCAGGATGATACGCTCCGCCCCGTCAGAAGGACGACCACTGTTGCGCCCTCGCAACCCGATTTGATGAGAGACGCCGTCGCAGATGTCCCTTTCGCGTAAGCTCTCACCCGTCATGGCCGGAAGGCCGGGCGGCCGTTGCGGGACGGCAACCGCGCGGAAGCCTCGGTCGAGGGGGAGCCGATGGCGATCTTGGCGGTCGATGACGAGCCGTTCGTCGTCGAGATGATCCAGGACGTGCTGGAAAAGGAAGGGCACACCTGTCTCACAGCGGCGAGCGTCGAGGAGGCGGAGTGGATCGCCGGGCAGGCGCCGATCGAAGGGCTCATCCTCGACATCGGCATGCCCGGAAAGGCGCCACTCGACTGGCTCGAGGAGCTGGCCCTCGCACGACCCGAGCTGGCCAGGCGGACCTTGGTGGTGACGGGCTACACGCTCGAGGAGGGGCTGGTCCTGAGAATCCACGGCTGCGGGGCGAGGATCCTCTCGAAGCCGTTCAACATCCGTGAACTCGTGGAGGAGGTCCGTCGGCTCGCGCCCCCGCCGGCCGCTTCCTCCTCCGAGGCTCACCCCTTTCCCAGGAGGCCGAAAGGAACGGACCCGCCGGCCCGCTAGGTCCGTCCCCGTCGTCTCGTCACGGGCCGACGACGCTCGGGCGGCCGCGCGCCATCTTGAGGAGGAACACGAAGCGCTCCTTCGCGTTGACCGCGTGCGGGAGACCGCTGGGCATCACGTAGAGGGCACCCGGGCGCGCGTCGTGGATCTCGCCGCCGAGCTTCAGCTCGGCGCTCCCCTCGAGAACCTGGATCACCGCCTCGAACGGCGCCGAGTGCTCGCTCAGCGCCTGGCCCGGCTCGAAGCAGAACAGAACCAGCTTCAGGGCGGGGGAGTCGTACAGCGTCTTGCTCACGATCCCACGTTCGGCGAACTGCACGAGCGTGAGGAGATCCTCGGAAAAAACCTAGGAGCTTCGTGGGTCATGCGACGTGCCTCCCCGGTGCGGCGGCCCCTGCGCGGAAACGATCTCCGCCGGTCGCTCCACCCGGCGTCAGGTCCCTCTTCACCACCGAACGCAGCACCGCGAGGGTGAGCGGCACGACGCCGAGCAGGATCACGGTCAGGTCGCCGACGATCCTCAGCCACTCGAGCTTGTGGAACGTCCCATTCATCAGGAACTCGACCTGCCGCGCGTGCCAGTACCCGTGCTGAATCACATCGAGGAGCTGCAGCACCCCGGCGGGAAACAGGTTGAGGACCAGCATGAGCGCCAGGCCGACGTTCATCCCCCAGAAGCCCGTTCTGACGTAGCGCTCCGTTCCCGCCCAGGCCTCGTCGCTCTGCATCGAGCGGAGGCCGAACACCATCACCGCCAGGGCCAGCATCCCGAACACGCCGAACATCGCGGCGTGGCCGTGGTTCGGCGTGAGGAGCGTCCCGATCTCAAAGTAGGAGACGATCGGGAGGTTGATCAGGAACCCGAACACGCCGGCGCCGACGAAATTCCAGAAGCCCACCGCCATGAGGAAGTAGATCGCCCACCTGTGGCGCCTCGCCGATTCGAGGACGCCGCCCTTGTGGCTTGCCTCCCGCCTCAGCCCGATGAAGTCCCAGGCATCGAGCGTCAGGAGCGTCAGGGGCACGACCTCCATCGCGGAGAAGCAGGCGCCCAGCGCCATCGCCATGGTGGTCTGGCCCGTGAAGTACCAGTGGTGCGCCGTGCCGGCGATCCCGGCGCCGAGGTACAGGATCGCGTCGAGGTACACGACCCGCGTGGCGGTCCTCGCGCTCACGAGGCCCATGCTCGCGAACATGACCGCCACCAGGACCGTCGCGAACAGCTCGAAGAACCCCTCGACCCACAGGTGGATGATCCAGAACCGCCAGTTGTCGATCACCGCGAAATTGGTGTGCTTTCCGAAGAAGAACGCCGGGAGGTAAAAGAGCGGGATCGCCACCGCTGCGTAGAGGAACAGGGACGAGAGCGTCGCCTTCTCCCGGTCGCGGATCGCCGGCCGGAGCGCCCGGAACATCAGGAAGAGCCAGAAGACGAGTCCCGCCGCCAGCAGCACTTGCCAGAAGCGGCCCAGGTCGAGGTACTCGGACCCCTGATGGCCGAGCCAGAACCAGAGGCTTCCCAATCGGTCGTTGATCCCGAGGTACTCGCCGAAGAGCGAGCCGAACACCACCACGGCGAGCGCGCCGAGGAGGACGAGAACGCCGGCCCGCTGCCCCTTCGGCTCGGCGCCCCCGACCAGCGGGGCGAGGAAGAGGCCGCCGGCGACCCACGCCGTGGCGATCCAGAACACCCCGAGCTGCAGGTGCCAGGTCCGGAGGAGGTTGTAGGGGAGGGTCTTCGCGATGTCGATGCCGTAGAACGCACCGGGCTCCACGCGGTAGTGCGCCATCGCCCCGCCGGCGAGCACCTGCAGGAGAAACAGGAGCGCGGCCACGACGAAGTAAAGGCCGGTCGCCCACTGGCTCGGCGTGAGCCCGCGGTCCTGGAACATCGGTGACGGCCGCGGCTCCGACGGATGTCCCTTCCACCCGAGGAAGTCGAACTTCCCGAACACGAACAGCACGAGCCCGAGCCCACCGAGGAGGAAGACCAACGAGAGCGCGCTCCAGAGGTAAGCGGAGCTGGTGGGGCCGTTACCCGCCAGCGGCTCGTACGGGAAGTTGTTGGTGTACGAGTAATCCCTTCCCGGACGATTCGCGCGGGAAGCCCAGGAGGCCCAGGCGAAGTACGAGACCAACCGGTCGAGCTCGCCGTCGTTCCGGATGTACCGTTCCGGAAGGCCCGGCGCCGCATCCTTCACCGTGAAGTAACGGGCCCACTCGCTCCTCTGGAGCCGCCACGACTCGGCCTCGCTCTTCGTGAACGTCAGGACCGAGGTGGCGGGATCGTACCGGTTCGTCTTCAGCGAGATCTTGACCGAGTCCGCGACGGCGTCCTGCTCGGCCTGCCCGAGTGCGGAGAAGCGCCGGCCGTATCGGTCGTTCGCGAGGACGTCCCGCGAGATCTCCGCCTCCCTGTGCAGGTAGTTCGTTCCGTAGTCGGGACCGAGGTAGGCGCCGTGCCCGAACAGCGTCCCGTGCTCCATGAGTCCGTACTTGAGGAAGACCTCCTGGCCGCCGAGGATCTCGTCCTGGGTGAACAGCGCCGCGCCGGACTCGTCCACGACCTTCGCCGGGATCGGTGGGGCATGCCGGTAGGTGTTGTAGGTCATCAGGCTCAGGATCGCGAAGCCGACGAGCGTCACCAGGACGGCGCCGTTGCGCCACCAGGAGGAGAGAGGCGGCTCTCCGGCCGGGCCGCTCATCGCTCGGACTCAGCCCCGTGCGCGGCGCACCCGAGGCACGACGGGCCGGCCCCCGCGGCCTCCGCCGGCGGGTACGACGCGATCAGACGCTCCGCGAGGTGGCGCAACTCCTCGTGCGTCCCTTCGCCCATCGCGCCGTGCTCGTGGTCATCGAACTCGCGGGAGAGCTGCTCCAGCACGTCCGCTGGGAGCGCCTGGCGCGCCATCGGGTAGAGGACGTTGTCCTCCTTCATGATGTGGGACCGGAGCAACGGCACGTACGCGTGAATGTGGAAGAGGATCGAGGAGCGCTCCTCGGCCGAGAGGGGCCCCGCGCTCTCGCCGGCCTTCGCGATCGCGCCGACATGCGCGCGCCCCTCGACGTGGTCGGACAGCATCACGGCGATCGGGCCGTGCTCGCGCGGGAAACCGTGGCGGACCATCTCGACGAAGAGCCGGTCCTCCTCTTTGGCGTGATGACACCGGTCCGCGAAATCGCGGAAGAACCGGCCATAGTCGCGAAGGGTCGGTCGCACGTCCGAGTCGCCGAGCCGCCCGCCGAACGTCTCGAGCGATCCGAGCACTTGCTCGATCACGCGATGCTCTTCCATCAGGGTTTCGAGTGCCTTGCTCATCGCTTCTTCCTCCGTTACGCGGCATCACCCCGACGCGAGTCGAGACGGGGTGGGGTCTTGATCAAGTGTCATCGACGTGACGCCGTCAGATCTCCGATGGACGTCCCGCCGAGCATCTTCCCGTAGGCTCCGCGGATGCTCTCCCAGAACGGATGCAGGGGGCAGGGGGCCTCCGGATCGCATTTGGAAAGCCCGAAAACGCACTCCACCGCGCCGCCCCTGCCCTGACCCTCGAAGACAGCCACGACGTCGGTGATGGGCCGCCCGAGCGCCTCGCGCCGCAGCACGAAGCCCCCGCCCCACCCCTTGCGCGAATCGACGATGCCGGCCTTTCTGAGCTGGTTCAGGATCTTGGACAGGTAGTTTGCCGGGATCCCCGTCGCCCCGGCGATCTCGTCCCCTCGGACCCACCCTTCCCCGTGACTCCTCAGGTAGCCCAGGATTTGGAGTGCGTACTTCACCGTTTGAGTGAGCATTTCAATATCTCAAGACATGAGTATATGCCTTGAAATGGATCGTGTCAAGTCATGAAGCGGGGGATCGAGAGCAAGCCGTCGAGCGCATGAGGCCCCGCTGTCCGTCACGAGTGGCGTGACCTGCGTCGGAACGCGAATCCACCGGGCTGTATCCACACGCGGGACTTCGGCATCTTCCCTCCCCAAGGGCGGCAATGAAGCCCCGGAGGCGACGATGGACACGACCACAGGGACGGCTGAGACGGCGGCTGCGGCGATAACCCACGCGACGGACGATTCCTTCGAGCGAGAGGTCCTCGGGGACAGCGGGCCGGTGATGGTGGATTTTTGGGCCCCCTGGTGCGGGCCCTGCCGGGCGATGGGAGCGACCCTCGAGCGGATCGCCCCTGAAATGGCGGGGCGCGTGAAAATCGTGAAGGTGGACGTGGATTCCAACCCCAAGACCGCCTCGCGATACGGGATTCAGGCGATCCCGACGCTGCTCTTCTTCGAGAAGGGCGCTCTCATCGGGACAATTCCCGGGGCGATCCCTGCCGATCCGCTCAAAGAGCTGCTCGACCTGCACTCGGAAGGGCGCCTCCGCGAGCGGCAATGACGAGTCCCACCGCCACCGCTGGGGTATGATGGCTCGGCCGCCTGGCCGACCGCGGCGTTGAGCCTTTCGGGACGCGTCCCGCGACGCGCGGGTGACTCCCCGGGGGCGGGACGGGGCACCTTTGAAAGTGGACGTCGCCGTGGTGGGCGCCGGCGTCGCCGGCTTGGCGTGCTCCAGCGCTTTGCGGGAATCCGGACGGGTCGTCGTGGTGCTCGACAAGGCCCGCGGCGTCGGGGGACGTTGCGCGACGCGGCGCGTCGATGGTCAGCCGGTGGATCACGGCGTGGTCTTCCTGCACGGTTCCGACCCGGAGTTCCTCGCCGCGCTCGATCCCGAAAGGGCTCCCGGCGTGTTGCCGGGTTGGCCCGAGCGGATCCACGGCTCCGGTCCCCCCTGCCAGCCCGGCGCCTTCCTCGCCGGCGAGCGGCGCGCCGCGATGCGGCAGGGGATCAGCGCCTTTCCCAAGCGCCTGGCCGTCGGGCTCGACATCCGTACAGGGTGCCTCGTGGTCTCGCTCTCTCCCGGGGAGCGCTCGGTGACGGTGCGGTTGGAAGGAGGCGGACAGGTGGTCGCGCGGACCGCGGTCCTCGCGCTGGCGGCGGAGCAGTCCCGTGACCTCGTCGCCACGCTGCCTCCCGGGATTCCGGAAGTCGAGGCTGCGAGAATCCTCCTCGAGGCGGCCGGCACCCATCCCTGCCTGACCGTGATCGCCGGGCACGCACCGGATACCGAGGCGCCCGACTGGGACATCGACTACCCGGAGGACTCCAGGATCCTCCAGCTGATCTCCCACGACTCGGTCAAGCGGGAGAAGCCGGATTGGCTCGTGATGGTGTACCAAGCGCGACCCAGGTGGTCGCGAGAGCGGCTCTCCCTCCCGCCCGAATCCTGGTCGGCGGAGGTGCTGGAGGAAGCGGCGCGGCTGATCGGTCCGTGGGCGGCGAGGCCCGTCTGGCATCAAAGCCACACTTGGCGGTACGCGCGCGTGGATCTCGGGAGCGAGCTCACGGGGCCGATGCTCGTGCTCCTGCCCGGCGGGGGACGTCTCGGCCTCGCGGGGGAGATCTTCTGGCCCGGCGGCGGTGTCGAGGCCGCCTGGTCGTCCGGACGGCGACTGGCGCAACGAGTTCTCGCGGAGGCGGAGCCATGACGACGAGCGATGCGGCGCTCGATGCGCTGGTCGAGCGGGACCGCGAGCACGAATGCGAAGGGTACGGCTCTCAGCGGATCTGCGTGAGGATCGCCGGGGTCGCGGAACTCCCCAGCCGCTTCGGCGATTTTCGGATCGTGGCCTTCTGGAACAACCGAGACGCGAAGGAGCACGTCGCCATGGTTCACGGCGACGTCGTGGGTGCCGACGAAGTGCCGACGCGGCTCCACTCCGAATGCCTGACGGGAGACGCAATGGGCTCCCTCCGCTGCGATTGTCGGGACCAGCTGGAGGCGGCTCTCGCGGTGTTGGGGACGATGGAGCGGGGACTCCTGCTCTACATGCGGCAGGAAGGGCGCGGGATCGGGCTGATCAACAAGATCCGGGCGTACGCTCTCCAGGACCGCGGGCTCGACACCGTGGAGGCGAACCTCGCCCTCGGCTTCCGTGACGACGAGCGCGACTATGCGGTGGCGGCGCACATGATCATGAGCCTCGAGGTGCGCTCGCTCCGGCTGATGACCAACAACCCGTCCAAGATCGCCCAACTCGCCCGATACGGGATCCGGGTCGACGAGCGCATCCCGCACGTGATTCCCCCGAACCCGTTCAACCGTTTCTACCTCGAGACCAAGGCCGCGCGCTCCGGCCACTGGATCGATTTTTCCGGAAAGCGGCGCCTCCCGGAGCAGAGCGATCCGCCGCGGGTGCAGGGGATGCCGGAGGAATGACCTGCCCCCGGCCCGTCCCAAGACGGCTCGCGGCGCGGCTCGCCGCCGCGACGGCGGGCCTCGCGCTCGCGGCCGGCATTCCGGCGCTGGCCGACGTCCTCCGGATCCTCGATGGGGACCAGGAGGCCGCGCAGGCCCGCATCGACCTGATCCAGCAGGCCCGCGTCTCGCTGGACGTCGAGTATTTTCTGGTCGAGAGCGACGAGGCGTCCCTGGTCGGCCTCGCGCTTCTGCGCGACGCCGCGCGGCGCGGCGTCGCGGTGCGCCTGATCGTGGATGCCAGCTTCAACCGCATGGCGCGGCCGATCCAGGCGTATCTCGTGTCGCAAGGGGTCGAGATCAGGGAATACCACCCTCTCCGCCTGACGAAGCCCTGCTGGATGACGCGGCGGCTGCACGACAAGCTGCTGTTGGCCGACGGTAGCCGCATGCTCACCGGGGGGAGGAACATCGCGAACCCTTACTTCGGCTTCGGCGAGAGGAACTACGTGGACCGCGATGCCTTCGTGACCGGAGGGTCCGTCGCGGACGCGCGCGCGTACTTCGACGACCTGTGGGAGAGCCGCGAGGTCCGCGGGACGCGGCTCAGGGGATACGACCCGTCGGTCCGGAACGCTCGGTGCGAGGACGTCTCGCGGGAGGATGAGCGCTGGCGCTGCACCGCGCGGCGGAACCTCGCGATCAAGGGCTACCAGCGTGCCGAGCAGGAGCTCGACCGGGCGCTCGCGGGGCTCAAGCAGGCGAGCTGGGTGCGCTGGGACACCCGGAACGACTGGGCGGAGGGGCAGCGCGACGTGGGGGAGGTGCGTTTCCTGCACGACCCGGTCGGACGGAAGGAGGGCCAGCGAGGGATCGGGGACGAGATTCTGGACCTGATGGAGTCTGCTTCGTCTTCGCTGACGATCGAATCGCCCTACCTCCTCCCGTCCCGGGCCTTCCTGCGCGCGCTCAGGGATCTTCTGGGCCGCGGGGTCGAAGTCCGCGTCCTAACGAACTCCCTGAACTCGACCGACAACCTCCTCGCACAGGCGGGTTACGTCGGCCGGAAGGAGAAGCTCGTGCGGATGGGGGTCGAGATCTGGGAATTCCGCGGTCCCGAGTCGATGCACGCCAAGTCCGCGGTGATCGACGGCGCGATCTCGATCGTCGGGACGTTCAACATCGACCCCCGCTCGGAGTACCTCAATACCGAGCAGGCGGTCGTGGCCACCGATCCGGATCTCTCGGTCCGGCTCCGTGCTTCGATGGACGCGCACCTCGTGAACGCGTACAAGATCGGGACCGACGGGAGGCCCATCGGCGAGAAGCGGCGCTACCCAGGCGCCTCCTGCTACAAGATCTTTAAGCTCACGCTCCTCCGCCTTCTCGCGCCGTTCATCCGGAAACAGCTCTGAGGCGGCACGACCGCCGGGCGCGCGTGCGGCGCCAGGTTCGTAGGAGATGGGAATGCGGCTCACCACGAGGGAAGTGGATCCGGAGTCCTTTAGGGACGTCGAAGCCTTGTTCGGGAAGAACGGTGCCTGTGGCGGATGCTGGTGTCAGGCCTGGAGGATCGAGAAGGGCGAGCGTTGGAACGAGATCAAGGGGGCGCCCGCCAAGAAGCGGCTGCGCAAAGGAATCCTCGCCGGCGCCACCCACGGCATTCTCGCGTTCGATGGCGGGACACCGGTCGGCTGGTGCACGTTCGGACCCAGGGACTCCTTCCCCCGGCTGAATCGCGCTCGCAGTCTGAAGTGCGACGATGCGTCACGCGTCTGGTCGCTGCCGTGCTTTTTCGTGACGCGGGGCCATCGCGGCCAGGGTGTGGCCAAGGCCATGCTCGTCCATGCGCTTCGGGCCATGAAGGAACGTGGCGCCGAGATCGCCGAGGCTTATCCGTCCAAGCCCGGCCGAGACGGGCGCTACATCGCCGCATTCTCGTGGACCGGCACGATGTCCCTGTTCGAGAAGGCGGGCTTCGTCGTCGTCGGCAACCCGCACGGCAGCAAGCGCCGGGTTCGAAAGGAACTGCGACACCACCCGAGGTAGGCGGCTACGAGACCGGTACGAGGATCTCGGGCAGCAACTCCTCGATCGCGCGCGAGGCGGCTTCCGCTCGCCGCTCGACGTCGCGGAGGAGATCGGCGGCGGGGTCCACGACGCCAGGAGGGGCGTAGCCGAGGATGCTCGCGGGGAGGGCGAGGTGGTCCTTCCGGATCTCGTCGGAGGCGGCGACGCAGACCCGCCAGACGGAACGGACGGCCACCAGGAAGCGGCACGCGGAGGCGAGCGTCTCGTACAGCGGCCGGTGGTCGGGGTCGTGGCGCGCGAGACTCTCGAAGGGATCGTCTTCCACCGCGTTCCACGCCTCGAGCCGCGCCATCGTCGCGGCGACGCAGAGGTCGATCTCCCGAAGTCCGCCCGGGATATCCTTCAGGTGGATCGACCCATCCGGCGACGGGCGGAACCCCTCGCGCCGCTCCCGGATCTCCCGCGCGACCCGTTCGGCGAACCGCCCCGCGGTCTTGAACACGCGAGGTTGCAGCACTTTCTCGAGCAACGCCTCCTCGATCTTCCGGCCGCCGGTGATCATCCTCGATCCGAGGAGCTGGCAGCGGTCCACGAACAGGTCGTCGTCGAGGCCGTCGAGCATGCGGGCCAGGTCGGTGAGAGGCGTCACGAACCGGCCGAGGCGCTCGCCGAGGCGGTACTGGACGACGACGCCGCGGCGGGCGATCTCGCGGTTCATCCGCACCACCGCGGTCTCCGCGATCCGGAGCGCCTCGGGATCGGTCGAATCGATGAGCGCCAGCAGGTCGTAGTCGTCGTCGTACGGCCGACCGCGCGCGTTGCCTCCCGCGAGGAAGATCCCGAGGAGGTCCCGGTCCGGAAGGCGGCGCGCGGCCTCCCGCTCGACCTCGCGGAGGCAGAGGTCGAACAGGTTCGTGAGGTAGGTCCGGGTGATCTCCAGGAACGAGGATCGGGTGGCTTCGCTGGGGTTCGCCTGGAGCGTTCCCATCGCGGTACGGAGGAACGACAGATCGTAGTAGTCGCCGAGCTGGCGCTTCTGCTCCTCGGGATTCGCGTGGGTCTCGCTCGCCGCGAGACGCCCGAGCGCGAGGGTCCGAAGCGCGACGGCGTCGCCGAGGGCCAGGACGGTCGCCGGGTGGCGAACGGTGACCCGGGCCAGGACGCGCTTCACGTAATGGCTGGTCTCGCGATGGACCTTGACGAGCGCCGTGAACCGGTCGCGCGCCGCGGCCACCTCCGGGTCGCCGATCGGGGTGGCGAGGACGCGGAGGACGAGGTCGAGGGCGTGGTCCTCCAGCGTGAGGAGGAAGCGGTTCATCAGGTCCGGGTACGAGCGGAAGACCCGGGATAGCGCGCGGACCTCCTCCGGCCGCGTCCCGAGACGCTCCAGGAACGCCGCGCGCATCTCCGGTGCGGGGGTGGGGGGGGAGGGGGATCGCTCGTCCCGCGCCAGCAGCGTCAGGAGCGTCACGATCGCGAAGGGCGCGCGGCGGCCCCAATCCGCGTAAGCCTCGGCGAGCCCGCGCCTCTCGACGTCCGGGAGGCGCCGCCAGCTTTCGCGGAACTCCCGGAGCAGCCGCCCGCCCGGCTCGGCGAACGCCTCGAGAACGTCGTCCCAGAATCGCACCCCCCGAAACGACCGGTCCGCCGCGGCGAAATCGCCCGCCAGCTCCCGCGCCAGGTCCGGAGCCGCCGCGCCGCGGATCCAGCGCGCCGAACGCGTGATCGACGCGAGGTGGCGGGCCAGCTCTTCCATCAGGCGCGGCGCCACGGCGTGCGCTCCCTCGACCGCCTCGTGATAGTGCACGAGCAGGTGGTCCACCGCCTGGACCGCGCCGCGGTCGCCGTAACCCATCGCGCAGGCGACCCTGCGGAGGTTCTCGCGGGCGGCGGTCCCGTCCACCTCGACCTCCTCCTCCTCGACGATCAGGAGCTGTGCGAGATGGCGGAAGGTGTCGAGGAAGACGTAACTCTCCTCGAGGCGGGCCAGGTGCGCCCGAAGGGAGCGGCGGCGGATTCCGAGGATACGAAGGAGCTCGATCGGACGCGTCTCGCGCAGATCTTCCACCACCTTGAGGGCGCTGGCGAGGCCGAGGACCAGGCGAAGACCGTCGTCCTTCGGGTGGACCGAGGACGCGGACGGGGGGCGGAGCAGCAGGGAGCGGGTCTCACCGAGGATTCCCCGGAGGTAGAACTCGTGTGCCGATTCGTCGTGACCGGGACGGTGGAAGTACTCCGCGGTGATCTCGTCACGGAATCGCCGGAAGAGCCCGCGGCTGCCGGCAACGGGCTCCGCGCGGAGGAGCTCGGTGACCAGGACGAAGTCCGGGCGCCCCGCGCGGAGCGCCTCGCCGAGGATCCTCGGGGAGACGCAGAACCCGTCGAAGCCGAGCTGCTCGGCCAGGTAATGGTCGAGAGGGCTCGCGTACCGGAGCATCTGTCCGGTCAGCACGGCGAAGGCGCGCTCCAGCGCGGCGCGGTCGGCGTCTTCCTCGACGATCACCGCGGCGTCCATGTCGTCCTGATGCGAAGGGGTGCCGACGGAGAGCATCACGTATGCCCGCCGCAGCCTGGGCGGGAGCGCGACCCGGAGCACGCGGCGGACGTAGGCCGCCTCGAGACGCGAGAACTCCGACGCGGCGCGTCGCAGAAACGCGCGACGGACGGCATGGCGGTCGGGGCGCTCGGCGTTGCCTTCGGCGAGCCGCCGGAGCGACGTCACGTTCAGGTGGAGGAGCTGGATCGCGTGAAACGTCCCCAGCAGCGTCAGGGTCTCCGCCGGGTTCCGCCCCGCGGCGGCGACCCGGTCGAAGTCCTCCTCGAGGGATGGGGCGGCCCGGTCCAGGTGGACCCGGGACACGCCGCCCGACGTCTCGAGCCGGGAGAGCAGGAGATCGCCGTGCTTCTCGACGGCGCGGAGGAACTTCCTCGCCGGGTTGCCCAGCGCTTGGGCCCGGACGACGACGGGCTGCAGCGCGCGGTCCATGTTCCGGGTGACGCCGCCTACGCCGGCGCGCGGTGTCAGACCGAGGAGGGGACGATCGCCTCCGCCGCCTCGAGCCCGGCGCGGAAGGCGCGTCGGTTCAGGTCCTCGGTCCCCTTCGGTACCCGCGCCAGGATCGCCTGCTCCGCCGCCGGCTCGCTCACGGCACGGGAGAGGCGGACGATGAGCCCGAGCGCGACGATGTTGGCGACGACCGCCTTGCCCAACTCCTCGCGTGCGGTACGGACGAAGGGGAATCTCACCACGCGCCACTTCCCTGCGGGGATCCGGGTGACGGCATCGGAGTCCACCACGAGGTATCCCTCGGGCTTCAGCTCGCCCAGGTACTTGTCCAGCGCCTCCTGGGTGAGGGCGAGCAGGAGATCGATGCGCTCCGCCTTCGGGTAGTCGATATCGCCGTCCGCGATGATCACGTCGGACTTGCTCGCGCCCCCGCGCGCCTCGGGGCCGTAGGACTGGCTCTGGGTGGCGTTTCGGTCGTCGTAGATCGCGGCGGCTTCGGCCAGGATCTTGCCGGCGAGGACCAGCCCCTGGCCGCCCTCGCCGCTCAACCGCAGCTCGTAGCGGAACCCCATCAGACCTTCTCCTCCACCTCGCTCATGCGCGGCCGGCCGGGACCGGACCGCCGAGCCTTTTCACGAGCGCCGCGTACTGCTCGGTGTACTCCGGCTTGTTCAGGTCGACGAAGATCCCGGTGGGGATGGCGTTCTCGCGCTCGTCCTCCGGCAGCTCCTCCGCGCGCCCCTTGGCGACCGACCGCTCCTTCAGGTCGAGCACCATCTCCACCGGATCCGCCGGCTTGTTGCGCCGGCCGTACGTGGTCGGGCACGGGGTCATCACCTCGACCAGGGAGAACCCCTTCTTGCGGATGGCGCGCTCGATGAGCTTGTCCAGCACCAGCGGCTTCGCCACCGTCTCGCGCGCGACGAACGACGCGCCCGCGCCGGCGGCGAGCGCGACGATGTCGAAGTTCGGCTCGAACGAGCCGAACGGCGCCGTCGAGGCGCGCTTTCCCGCCGGCGTGCTCGGCGAGACCTGGCCCCCGGTCATCCCGTAGATCCAGTTGTTGTAGAGGAGCACCGTGATGTCGATGTTCCGCCGGGCGGCGTGGATGAAGTGGTTCCCGCCGATCGCCGTCGCGTCGCCGTCGCCGGTCACGACGATCACGGTCAGGTCCGGCCGGGTCATCTTCACTCCCGTGGCGAACGTGATCGCGCGCCCGTGCGTGGTGTGGAGCGTGTTCACGTCCACGTACCCCGGGGTCCGGCTGGAGCAGCCGATCCCCGAGACCATGCAGATCTCGTCGCGAGAGAGGCCGATCCGGTCGATCGCCCTGAGGATCGCCTTCAGCACGATCCCGTCGCCGCATCCGGGGCACCAGATCAACGGAAACTTGTCGAGACGCAGGTACTGGTTGTAATCGGTCATGACATTCAGGACCGGCCGGAGGCCGCCTCCTCGATGAGATCGAGAACCTGGGCCGGGCTGACGGGCAGCCCGTCCACTCGGCCGAACGGGATCACAGGGCAAGAGCCCCGAACGGCCCATTCCACCTCGTGCGCCATCTGGCCGAGGTTCATCTCGGGCACCACGATGGCGCGCACCCTCTGACCCAGCTCAGCGAGCTCGACGCCGGGGAACGGCCAGAGCGTCCGGGGGCGGAGCAGCCCCGCGCGGATCCCCTTCTCCCGCGCGTCTCGGACCGCCTGATTGGCGGCACGGGAGACCGAGCCGTAAGCGAAGACCGCGATCTCGGCGTCGTCGCAGCGCTCGCGGACGACCTCGACGATCGCGTCGCGATGGCGTTCGATCTTCCAGTTGAGGCGCCGGTTCAGCAGGTCGATCTCCTTCGGGTCGTTGGTCGGGAACCCCGTCTGGTTGTGCGCGAGGCCGGTGACGTGGAACCGGTAGCCGTCCCGACCGTACGTCGCCATCGGCGGCACGCCGGACTCGGTGTGGCGGTAAGGTAAATAGCTGTCGGGCGGGGCATCCGGGCCCGTTCGATTAACGACCTCGACCCTGGCGGGGAGCGTCACCTTTTCGTTGACGTGGCCGATGATCTCGTCGAGCAGGAGGATGACCGGGGTCCGGAAGGCTTCCGAGAGGTTGAACGCTCGGACGGTGAGGTCGAAGGTCTCCGCCACCGAGTTGGGAACGAGCGCGATGGTCGGGTGGTCGCCGTGCGTTCCCCACCGCGCCTGCATGACGTCGCCCTGGGCGGGCATCGTGGGCAGCCCGGTGCTGGGCCCGCCTCGCTGCACGTTGACGACGACGCAGGGGACCTCCGCCATGCACGCGAAACCGATGTTCTCCTGCTTCAGAGAGAACCCGGGGCCGCTCGTGGCGGTCATCGCCTTCGCCCCGGCGAGGGCGGCGCCGATCACGGCCCCCATCGCCGCGATCTCGTCCTCCATCTGGATGAAGGCGCCGCCGTGTTTCGGGAGGAGCGTGACCAGCTCCTCGGCGATCTCGGAGGACGGCGTGATCGGATAGCCCGCGAAGAATGAGAGCCCTGCGGCCATCGCCCCCAGGGCGCACGCCTCGTTCCCGGACATCACCTGCACGCCGGTGTGGGGCTCGACTTTCGCGCTCATCGCGGCTCGCTTTCGTCCGCACCCGTCTCGACCGTGCCCTCCTTCACCTCGATGGCGAAGTCCGGGCAGATCGCCTCGCACTGGAGGCACCGGGTGCATCTCTCGGCGTGGACGACCTGGGGAAGGACGCCGTCCATCTTCAAGACGTCCCGATTGCAGTACTCGACGCAGAGGCCGCACCCTTTGCACCAGGAGACCTTGACCTCGATGACGGGGATCGGCTTTTCGCCTGAGTTGGGCTTGATCGTGACCCGGGGAACCGGCTCGGAAGTCGGCATGATCGACCCGCAGCATCGCGGCGCGCGCGTCTCACCGGCTGGCCGAGTCCCCGGGGGGGCGCGATCCGTGAGCGGAGGAAGCCTGCCACGGAATCCGTGGTCGGGACACGATAGCACGAACGCCCGGAGGCGTCCCCTCCGCGGAGACCACGCGCGCCACGATGTCGAGGATCTCGACGTTGGCGGTGCTGCCGGCCTGCCGGCCGAGCTCGAGCGCCAGGCGCTTGAGGTGCTTGGCCCGCGGGTCCTCCACGCGGTACACGCGGTGGCCGAAGCCCATGATGCGCGCCTTGTCGGCGAGGGCCTGGCGGATCCAGCGGTCGGCCCTGGCCGGGTCCTTGATCTTCTCGAC
>JAIQFR010000019.1 GCA_020073205.1 Terriglobia bacterium | reverse complement strand
CAAGCGCTTCGGCGCCTACGCGCTCGCGAGGGCGCACCGCGGCGTCCACGTCCTGAAGAGCGAGGCGGAAGAGCGCCTGGCGGCGCGCGCCGTCCCGCTCGACCGCCTGGCCCTGCCCCCCGCGGCGCGGGACGCGCTCGCCCGCCTGGGGATCGCGACCGTGGGCTCCTTCACGGACCTCCCCGAGGGGGGGATCGCGGCGCGCTTCGGCCCCGAGGTGCACCGGCTGCACCGGCTCGCTTCGGGCGACCTCGAGGCCCCGCTCCAGCCCGAGCGGCCCGACGTCCCCGCGACGCGCCGCCTCGTCCTCGACCACCCCGAGGAGGACGCGGGGCGCCTGATCGCGGCGATCGAGGGACAGCTCGGCCCGCTCCTCGACGAGGTCGGCGAGAAGGGGAGAACGCTCGCGGATCTCAAGGTGGGCTTCCGGTTCGAGCGGCTGGGCGACCACGTCGAGAGCTTGAGGCCCGCGTCGCCGACGCTCGACGCGAGGCTCCTCATGGAGCTGGTGCGGCTCCGGCTCCAGGCGGTGCGGAAGCTCCCCGACCGGGTGGTCGAGGTGCTCCTCGCGGCCGGCGAGACCGAGGCGGCCCCGCGGCGGCAGCGGCTCTTCGCGGAAGCGGGCGGGCGGGACCTCGCCGCCGCGAACCGGGCGCTGGCGCGGGCGCGGGCGCGCCTCGGCGACGACGCGGTGGTGCGGGCACGGCCGCGCGACGCGCACCTCCCGGAGGCGAGCTTCGCGTGGGAGAGGCTCGAGGCGCTCGGCGACGCCGCGCCGCGCCCCGTGAGCGAGCCGCGCCTCATCCGGCGGATCCACGCGCGCCCGCAGCCGCTCCCGCCGCGCGAGCGGCACGAGCCCGACGGCTGGATGCTGCGCGGGTTGGAGCAGGGACCGGTGGTGCGCGTGCTGGGCCCGTACGTGGTGTCCGGCGGCTGGTGGGACCGCCCCGCGCACCGCGACTACCACTTCGCCGAGACGAAGGACGGCGAGATCCTCTGGCTGTTCTACGACCGGGGGACGCGGAGGTGGTTCCTGCAGGGGAGGGTGGAATGAGCCGGAACAACTTGTCGGTACTCGTATGGAGCGCGAAGCACCCGGTGTGGACGCTGTGGCGGGAGGACACGATGGCGACGAGCTACAAGCACTGCCAGAGCTGCGGAATGCCCCTGAGCAAGGACGAGCGAGGAGGGGGCACGAACGCCGACGGGAGCAGGAGCCGCACGTACTGCAGCCACTGCTACACAGGCGGGCGCTTCACGCGGCCCGACATGACCCTCGAGGAGATGCAGGTCCGGGTGAAGGAGAAGCTCCGCGAGGTCGGCATCCCGGGCGTCTTCAGCTGGATGTTCACGCGGAAGATCCCGAAGCTCGCGCGGTGGAGCGGGACGCGCGACGGAGGATAGCGGACGGGCGGATGCATCCGAAAGAACCGGCTCGCGTGATGGAGTCGCCCTTCCCGAGAAAACGACGATGGCGGTAAGATTCGAGGACTCGCCGACGCCTCAAGTGCCAGCAACACGGCGGCTGAAGGACTCGGACCATGAAGACGAAAGGCCTCGTCTATCAGTTTCGAATCGCGTTCGAGGACGAGGAGCGGTGAGAAGTGGCCGAGCGGTCGCAGGGCGCCGACCGACGCCAACCCGAAGGAGCGTGGGTATGACGGGTGAGAAGAAGAAAGACCCGCAGGCGCTCGTCAAGGCACCCGCCTCCATCCGTCGGATGCGCGGTCGAGCACGGGCCGAGGCCGCCTTCCCGGTGGCGCCGCCGAGGGTGGGACTGCCCGCGAGCTACGGGAAGGTCCTCGCACAACTGAAGGCGAGGGTCCAGCAGGTTCGGCTCGGGACCGTCATGGCCGCGAACTCCGCGCTGATTCTCCTCTACTGGGACATCGGGCGGGTCATCCTCGAGCGACAGCACGAGGAGGGCTGGGGCGCGGGGGTGATCGATCGGCTGGCCGCGGACCTGAGCGGCGCCTACCCCGACATGACCGGTCTGTCTCCGCGGAACCTCCTCTTCATGCGTTCCCTGGCGGAAGCGTACCCGGACGCCGTGAAAGTGAAACAGCTTGTTTCACGATTGCCCTGGGGCCACGTCATCCGCCTCATCCAGCGGGTGAAGGAGCCGGAGGTCCGCGAGTGGTACATGAGACGCTGCATCGAAGAGGGCTGGAGCCGCAGCATCCTGGAGACGCAGATCGCCCGCCGCGCGCACACGCGGCAAGGGAAGGCGCTCACGAACTTCAAGGCGACGCTCCCGCCGGCCGACTCCGACATGGCCGCGCAGGTCTTCAAGGACCCGTACCTCTTCGATTTCCTCGGCACGGCCGATCCTCGCCGCGAGCGCGAGGTCGAGCAAGCGCTGGTGGACCACGTCCAGCGCTTCCTGCTGGAGCTCGGGGCCGGCTTCGCGTTCGTCGGGCGACAGGTGCCGCTCGAGGTGGGCGACCGGGACTTCTACGTCGACCTGCTCTTCTACCACCTCAAGCTGCGCTGCTACGTCGTCATCGAGCTGAAGGCGGTCGCCTTCGATCCGGCCTTCGTCGGACAGATCAACGTCTACCTCTCGGCGGTCGACGATCTCCTGCGCCACCCCGACGACAAGCCGACCATCGGCCTGCTCCTGTGCCGCTCGAAGGACAGGATCGTGGTCGAGTACGCGCTCCGCAGCCTGAAGAAGCCGATCGGCGTCGCCGAGTGGGAGACGAAGATCGTCGAGAAGCTGCCGAGGGAGCTGAAGGGCAGCCTGCCGACGGTGGAGGAGATCGAAGCGGAGCTGAGCAGCGAGGCGAAGGCGGGTACGTGACCATGGCACGAGTAAAGCGACTTCACGGCGGAGCGGAGTGTGGGTTAGGATCGGGCGAGAAGAAACCGCCCGAGGCCAAGGAAGACACGCGATGACAGAACAACCCCTGACCCTCCCGAACGGGGCGCCGTGGCCGCCGAGCGAGTGAGTTGAAAGATGCCCGACCACACCTACTTCTCGAACCTCATCTGGCAGATCGCCGACCTGCTGCGTGGCCCCTATCGCCCGCCGCAGTACGAGCGGGTCATGCTGCCCATGACCGTGCTCCGTCGCTTCGACTGCGTGCTCGCACCCACCAAACCGAAGGTGCTGGCGGAGTACGAGAAACGCAAGGGCGGGAGGCTGGAGGGTGACGCCCTCGACAGGAAGCTCAACGACGCCGCGGGCGAGCGCTTCCACAATCACTCGCCGCTCGACTTCGAGAAGCTCAAGGGCGACCCGGACCACATCGAGAAACACCTCGTCAGCTACATCAAGGGGTTCTCGGCCAACGTGCGCACCATCTTCGATTTCTTCGAGCTCGAGAACGAGATCGAGAAGATGCGCGAGGCGAACATCCTCTACCTCGTCGTCTCGAAGTTCTGCGACGTGGACCTGCACCCGAGCTCGGTGCCGAACGAGCAGATGGGATTGATCTTCGAGAATCTCATCCGCCGCTTCAACGAGTTGGCCAACGAGACCGCCGGCGATCACTTCACGCCGCGCGAGGTCATCCGGCTGATGGTGAACATCCTGTTCATCGACGACGACAAGCTGCTCGCCACGCCCGGCACGGTGCGGAAGCTCCTCGATCCCGCCTGCGGCACAGGTGGGATGCTGGCCGAGTCGCAGAACTACCTGCGGGAGCACCACCTGGCGGCGAAGCTCTACGTTTATGGCCAGGACTACAACAAACGCGCCTTTGCCACCGCCGCCTCCGACATGCTCATGAAGCAGGTGAACCACAGCGGGGGCGGCGACAACGTTCGCTTCGGAGATTCCTTCACCGATGACCGGTTCCAGGGCGAGACGTTCGACTACTTGCTCACCAACCCACCTTTCGGCGTGGACTGGAAGAAGCAGCAGCGGGAGATCGAGCGCGAGCACGACAAGCTCGGCTTCGCCGGGCGTTTCGGTGCCGGTCTTCCTCGCGTCAACGATGGCGCGCTTCTGTTCCTTCAGCACATGATCGCAAAGTTCGAGCCGGTGCTGCCCACCCAGCAGAAGCAGGGCTCCCGTTTGGCCATCGTCTTCAGTGGATCGCCGCTCTTCACCGGCGGCGCGGGCTCGGGCGAGAGCGACATCCGGAAGTGGATCATCGAGAACGACTGGCTCGAGGCGATCATCGCCCTGCCGGAGCAGATGTTCTACAACACCGGCATCGGCACCTACGTCTGGATCGTCACCAACCGCAAGGCGAGGCGCCGCAAGGGCAAGATCCAGCTCCTCGACGCCCGCGAGTTCTACGTGCCCATGCGCCGCAGCCTCGGCGACAAGCGCCGCAAAATCGGCGAGAAGGAGGACGGGCGCGATCAGATTGCCGAGATCGTTAGGCTTTACGGGCGCGTCGCGGACGGTGAGACCTCGAAGATCTTCGACAACGCGGACTTCGGCTACACTCGGGTGACCGTTGAGCGGCCGTTGCGGCTGCGCTACCGGATGACCGTCGAGGACAAGGCCCGGTTCCTCGACGCCTGCCCGCACCTGCTCGACGACGTGCAGGCCATCAATAGAGCCCTCGGCCGCGAGCCACAGCGCGACTGGAACGCCGTGTGGAAGCGGATCGAGGAACTGCTGCACAAGCGGGAGTCGCGCTGGAAGGCTACGGAGCAGAAGCTCTTCCGCAGCGTCTTCACGCAGAAGGATCCCGAGGCAGAGCCGGTGTTGAAAGGCGGCCGCAACGAGGGTTACGAGCCCGACCCCGATCTGCGCGACTTCGAGAACGTGCCGCTCAAGGACGACAGTGACGCTTACTTCGAGCGCGAGGTGCGGCCCCACGTTCACGACGCATGGATGGACCGCAGTAAAGACAAGGTGGGCTACGAGATCAACTTCAACCGCCACTTCTACAAGTACACGCCTCCGCGGTCGCTCGCGGAGATTGATGCGGAGTTGAAGCAGGCAGAGGCCGAGATCATGCGGTTGCTCCGGGAGGTGACGGAGTGAGGCACCTGGACTGGGTCGACGGACTCCCGGACCAGTGGGAGGCGAAGCCTCTTCGCGCGACTGCAGGCTACGTTGTCAGTAACGTGGACAAGGTGCCGGCGGAGTGCGAAATGCCCGTTCGCCTCTGTAACTACACGGACGTTTACAACAACGAGTTCATCACGCTCGCTTTGGACTTCATGCAGTCGACCGCGTCGGAGGACGAGATCAGAAAGTTTAAGTTGCTGGTTGACGATGTGGTCATCACGAAGGACTCGGAATCCTGGGATGACATCGGCGTACCTGCACATGTACGGGAGACCGCCGGCGATCTGGTCTGCGGCTATCACCTCGCGCTTCTTCGGCCGCACAAGCAGAGGGTGGACGGGGCGTTCCTATTCCGGTGCCTCCAGGCGAAGCCGATTCGTGTGCAGTTGGAGTTGGCGGCGAATGGTGTGACGCGTTTCGGGATTCCGAAATCGGAGATCGGGGCGATGATGCTACCCGTTCCGCCACTGCGGCAGCAGCGCATCATCGCCGACTACCTAGATCGCGAAACCGCGCGGCTAGATGGACTGGTGGCGGCGAAGGAGCGCGTGCTGGGCCTGTTGGCCGAAAAGCGCCGGGCGCTCGTCACTCGCGCCGTCACCCGGGGCTTCGATCCTCGCGCCCCCCTCCGCTACTCGGGCATCCCTTGGCTTGGTGAAATCCCGATACATTGGGAACTGAAGCGGGCGAAGTGGCTGTTCCGAGAGCGAGATGAGCGATCCACTACGGGAGAGGAGACCCTCCTGTCCCTACGCATGGAACTCGGGCTGGTTCCACACAACGAAGTGTCGGAAAAACAAACGCGAGCCGAGGAACTGATCGGGTACAAGAAAACGTCGCTCAACGAGATCGTTCTGAACCGGATGCGCGCGGCGAGCGGCTTGGTCGCGGTATCCCCGAAGGACGGGTTGGTGAGTCCGGACTACGCGGTCTTTCAAGCTGCGCCTGATACTGATCCGCGTTACTTCGCGCATCTATTCAGGACCGAACTGCTTCAAGCTGTTTTCCGTTCGGAATCAACGGGTCTAGGTACGGGATCATCCGGGTTTCTTCGGCTCTACTCTGAGAACTTCCTGTCCTTATGGCTTCCCTGCCCGTCATATCGAGAGCAGCGCTCGATCCTCGAACACGTTGCGAACGAGACCGCCAGGCTGGATGCCCTTCGCGCCGCGACCGAGCGCACAATCGCTCTGCTCAAGGAGCGCCGCGCTGCGCTCATCGCCGCGGCGGTGACGGGGCGGATTGATTTGCAAGGAGTCGGGCACGAGAATGATGTTGCGGCAGTCCATGACGACCGGGTCCTGAGGCGGCAATGATGCGTGTCGAGGTGAAACCGGAGTTGCTGCGCTGGGCGCGGGAGCGTGCCGGGTTCGATCTCGACGCGCTGATCCAGCGCTTCCCGCGGCTCCCGGCCTGGGAACTGCGCGAGGCGCAACCGACGCTCAAGCAACTCGAGCGATTCGCCAACGCCACGCATACGCCCGTAGGCTTCCTCTTTCTCCCAGAGCCTCCTGTCGAGCGCGTTCCGATCCCGGACCTCCGCACCGTGGGCAATGCGCATATCGAGCACCCGAGCCCGGACCTGCTCGACACCGTCTACATCTGCCAGCAGCGCCAAGAGTGGTATCGCGACTTCGCGCGATCCGTGGGAGAGAAACCGGTTCCGTTCGTCGGCTCCGTGGATCTGGCGGCCAACGTCGAGGAAGCCTCGGCGAGCATCCGGCACGCACTTGGGTTCGATGTCGAGGAGCGTCGCCAGACACCGACCTGGACCGACGCGCTGCGCCGCTTCATCGAGCAGGCGGACGAGTTGGGCGTGCTCGTGATGGTGAGCGGTGTAGTCGGCAGCAACAACCGGCGCAAGCTCGATCCGGAGGAGTTCCGCGGTTTCGCCCTGTCCGACGACCTCGCACCGCTCGTGTTCATCAACGGCGCGGACACCAAGGCCGCGCAGATGTTCACGTTGGCGCACGAGCTGGCCCACGTTTGGCTCGGTCAATCCGCGCTCTCCGACGTCGGACCAGTATCCATGCCGTCGCACCGCGTCGAGGATTGGTGCAACCGGGTCGCCGCCGAGTTGCTGGTGCCGCTCGCGTTTCTGCGGGACGAATACCGAGGAGGCGCCGAGCTGCGGACTGAAATCGAGCGACTCGCTCGGCGCTTCAAGGTCAGCACGCTGGTTGTCTTGCGACGGATCCACGACGCCGGCGGGATGACGCGCGACCAGCTCTGGGAGGCGTACGAGGTGGAGCTGGAACGGCTGCGCGTGATTCCGAGGGGAAGTGGCGGTGACTTCTACCTGACGCTCGGTGCCCGGGCGAGCAAACGATTCGCCCGCGCTCTCGTGGCCAGTACGCTGGAGGGGAGATCGTCGTTCACCGAAGCGTTCCGGCTTCTCGGGTTCAAGAAGATGGCGACGTTCCGCGAGCTCGGGCACAACCTCGGGATGGACTTCTGATGGCCTACTTGCTCGATGCCAACGTCTTCATTGCCGCGAAGACCTTGCACTACGGGTTCGACTTCTGCCCGGCGTTCTGGGATTGGCTCATCGTCAACAACGCCGCCGGGACGGTGTTCAGCGTCGAGAAGGTGGGCGACGAGGTGCAGGCCGTGGCGGACGAACTGTCGGGGTGGGCGACGGCCCGAGGCGACGGCTTCTTCCTACGTCCCGACGCGACGATATTTCCGGCGCTGACTGCGGTCAGCACCTGGGCACAGGGTCAACACTACGAGCCGGCCGCGGTGAGCACGTTCCTTCAAGTGGCCGATTACTACCTCGTCGCTCAGGCTCTTGCAGGACGACACACCATCGTCACGCACGAGGTTCCCGCCACATCGACTCGCAAGATCAAGATTCCGAGTGCCTGTATCGGGCTCGGGATCAAGTGCATGACGCCGTTCGAGATGCTTCGGCGCGAGCGAGCGCGATTCGTGCTGGGACCGCGGCCATGAGCCGGACGAGCGAAGCGGCCTTCGAGACCGTCATCGAAGCCCACCTGCTTGCGAACGGCTATGTGCAGGTTGACCGGGACGGCTTCGACCGCGATCGCGCGATCTTCCCCGAGGTCGTCCTCGGTTTCATCCACGAGACCCAGCCGAAGGAGTGGGCCAGGTTGGAAGCGCTGCACGGGGAGAAGACCGGCGAGCAGATCCTCGGCGACCTGTGCAAGTGGATGGACGCCGAAGGGGCGCTCGCGACGCTACGCCATGGGTTCAAGTGCTATGGACGGACTCTCCATGTCGCCTTATTCAAGGCGGCGCATGAGCTGAATCCCGAGTTGGAGGCGCGCTACGCGGCAAACCGCCTGGGGATCACCCGGCAGCTGCATTTCTCGCCGCGCTCGGAGAAGTCGGTCGACATGACGCTGAGCCTGAACGGCATCCCCATCGCCACGCTGGAACTCAAGAACCCGCTCACGAACCAGACGGTCGAGGATGCGCGCCGGCAGTACAAGCAGGACCGTGACCCGCGGGAGCCGATCTTCGAGTTCAGGCGGCGCACGCTGGTGCATTTCGGAGTGGACACCGAATCGGTGCTGATGACCACGAGGCTCGCGGGCACCGCGACGCACTTCCTGCCGTTCAACAAGGGCTGCCAGGGTGGGGCCGGAAACCCGCCGGATCCGGCGGGGCGTACCTATCGCACGGCCTACCTGTGGGAGGAAGTGCTTCAGCGGGACAGCCTCCTCGACCTGTTGGCCCGGTTCATCCATCTCCAGGTCGAAGAGAGGCGGGACGATCAGGGTCGGAAGGTCAAGACGGAAACCATGATCTTTCCGCGCTACCACCAGCTTCAGGCGGTGCGCACGCTGGTGGACGCGGCCAAACGCGAAGGCGTGGGACACAACTACCTGGTAGAGCATTCCGCTGGAAGCGGAAAGAGCAACACGATCGGCTGGCTGACGCATCGGCTGGCATCGCTGCACGACGCGCGGAATCAGCGGGTCTTCGACAGCGTGGTCGTGGTGACCGATCGGGTCGTGCTCGACCAGCAGTTGCAGGACACGATCTACCAGTTTGAGCACAAGCGCGGCGTCGTCCAGAAGATCGACGAGAGCTCGCTCCAGTTGGCGGAGGCGCTGGATAACGCGGTGCCGGTGATCATCACGACGTTGCAGAAGTTCCCATTCGTCTCGCGCCAACTACTGAAGCTGGCCGAGAAGCGCCGGGAGACGAGCACCGGCGCGCTCCCGACTCGCCGGTGCGCGGTGATCATCGACGAGGCGCACAGCTCGATCGGCGGGGAGCATCTGCCCACGAAACTAAAAGGAGTGCTCGGGGGCGAGGAGCTGAGGAAGGAGGCGCAACGGCGGGCGGCCGCGGAGGGCCAGGAAGGCTGGGAGGAGCTCTTCCGCGCCATGGCCGAACGGGGCCGACTGGCCAACCTGAGCTTCTTCGCGTTCACCGCCACGCCCAAGCACAAGACGCTCGCGGTGTTCGGCCGTGACGGCGAGCCGATCCACCGCTACACCATGCGGCAGGCGATCGAGGAGGAGTTCATCCTCGACGTCCTGAAGAACTACACGACGTACGCCACCTACTTCAAGCTGCTCAAGTCCTGTGACGACGATCCGAACGTGGAGCGCAAGAAGGCGGCGCGCGCGCTGGCGCGTTTTCTCAGGCTGCACCCGCACAACATCGCGCAGAAGACCGAGGTGATGGTCGAGCACTTCAACGCCGTGACCCGACACAAGATCGGCGGCCGCGCGAAGGCGATGCTCGTGACGGGCTCCAGGTTGGAAGCGGTGCGCTACAAGCAGAGCTTCGACCGGTACATCCAGGAGAAGGGATACCCGATCAAGACGCTCGTGGCGTTCTCGGGCATCGTGCAGGACGACAAGATCGCGAACGTCACCTACACCGAAGAAGGCATGAACCTCGGCATCCGGGAAAAGGAGCTTCCCGAGAAGTTCGCAACCCAGGAGTACCAAGTGCTGTTGGTCGCGGAGAAGTACCAGACAGGCTTCGATCAGCCGCTCCTGCACACGATGTACGTGGACAAGCGGTTGGCGGGCATCCAGGCGGTGCAGTCGCTTTCGCGGTTGAACCGGACCCATCCGCTCAAGGAGGACACGTTCGTCCTCGACTTCGTGAACGACCGGGAAGAGATCCGCGAGGCGTTCAAGACCTACTACGAAGGCGCGCAGATGGGCGAGGAGGTCGATCCGGCGCGCATGTATCAGCTCAAGGGAGAGCTGGATGCCTCCGGAGTCTATCTGGCGGAAGAGGTGGAGCGGTTCTACTCGGTCTACTTCAAGCCGAAGCAGCGGCAGAGCCCCGCGGACCACCAGGCCATGAACGCGACGCTCGATCCTGCGGTGGCGCGGTTCACGGTACGCCTGAAGGAGGACGAGGAGGAAGCCGAGCTGTGGCGGGGGAAGGTCCAAGCGTTCCGAAGCCTGTACGGGTTCCTGAGCCAGATCATCCCATACCAGGATTCCGACCTCGAGAAGGCGTACGTCTTCCTGCGCCACCTTGCCGCGAAGCTGCCTCGGCGTGGCGTTGGTCCGTCCTACCAGTTCGACGACGAGGTGCGGCTCGAGTATTACCGCTTGCAGAAGATCAGCGAGGGGTCGATTACCCTTCGGGAAGGGGACGCTTCACGCCTGGACGGCCCGACGGAGGTGGGGAGCGGTCTCGTCCGGCCCCAGCCGGTGCGGCTGTCGCAGCTCATCGACATCGTGAACGAGCGCTTCGGCACGGACTTCAACCAGGCGGATCAGCTGTTCTTCGATCAGATCGTCGAAGCCGCCATGGCCGACGACGACTTGAGGCAAGCCGCGGCGGTCAATCCCGGGGACAAGTTCGAGCTGGTGTTCAGGAACCTGCTCGAGACCCTTTTCGTGGAGCGCATGGACCAGAACGAGGAGATCTTCGTGCGCTTCATGAACGACTTGCCGTTCCAGAAGATCGTCACGGCATGGATGGCCGCGGAGGCGTACCGGAGGCTTCGCGACGGATCGGCCCAAGAGAACGCTGGCGGGGAGCCCGAGACTCGCGACGCGGCCAGGCCAGCACGACTCCGGGTCGTTCGTCCACGTCCGGAGGATCGCTACGTCACCTGCGTCCCCCTGGTGCCGATCGAGGTCGCCGCGGGGGCGTTCGGCGGTCCCCAACATGTCGAGGATGAGGCGTGGGAATGGGTCGCGGTCGACACGCGGCATCGTCTGCGTCGGGGAATGTTCGTCGCACGGGTCGTCGGTCAGTCGATGGAGCCTGCCATCCCGAACGGATCGTACTGCCTCTTCGCGGCGCCTGTCACCGGCACGCGGCAGGGCAAGACCGTCCTCGTCCAGTTGCGTGACGCCGTCGATCCGGAAACCGGGGAACGGTACACCGTCAAGCGTTACGAGAGCAGCCGGGCCCGGGACGGGGGCTCCTGGCGCCACGTCGGAATCACCCTGAATCCCGTCAACCCGGACTTCAAGCCGATCGAGCTCACGGGCGCCGACGAAGGACAGGTCCGGGTCATCGCGGAGTGCGTCGAGGTGCTGCAGGGTTCCGAGTAATCGAGACGACTCCCATGTCCCCCTACGCCCCCCTCTGGTGCAAGTCCTGCTTCTCGTTCCTCGAGGGCGCTTCCCACCCCGAGGAACTGGTGGAGACCTCCGCCGCGCACGGGATCGAGACGATGGCGCTCACGGACCGCGACGGCGTGTACGGCGTCGTCGAGGCGCACGTCAAGGCGCGCGAGACGGGCGTCCGTCTGGTGCTGGGCTCCGAGGTCACGATCGACGACGGCTCGACGCTGGTCCTCCTGGCGACGAGCCGCAAGGGGTACGGGAACCTCACCGAGCTGATCACCGCCGGGCGCCGCCGCTCCGAGAAGGGATCGAGCCGCGTCGGCTGGCACGAGGTGTACGAGCGCGCGGAGGACCTGATCGCGCTCTGGGGGGGCGACCGCGGCCTCCTCGCCGGCGAGGCAGACCCGTTCTTCGTCGCCCACGGCCTCGGGGAGGCGTTCGGCGACCGGCTGTACGCCATGGCCGCGCGGCACCGCCGCGCCGACGAGCCGAGGCGCGAGGCGCGGCTCCGCCAGCGCGCGGAGAAGTACCGGGTCCCGGTGGTCGCCGCCCACGAGGTCCTCTACCACAAGCCGGCCCGCCGCGAGCTGCAGGACGTGCTGACCGCGATCGGCCACCGGGTAAAGCTCCTGGACGCCGGCCGACTCCTGAAGCCGAACCACGAGCACGCGCTCAAGCCGCCGCGCGCGTTCGCCCGGCTCTTCGAGGACGACCCCGCCGCCGTCGCCCGGACCCTCGAGGTGGCCTCCCGCTGCACGTTCTCGCTGGACGGGCTCCGCTACCGCTACCCGTCGGAGAGGCTGCCGGACGGGAAGACCTCCGCCGAGTGGCTCCGGGAGCTGACCGCGGAAGGAGCACGCGGGCGCTGCGGCGGCGTGGTCCCGGAAGACGTGGTCCGCCAGCTCGAGAAGGAGCTCGACCTGATCGTCGAGCTGGACTACTGCGGCTACTTCCTGACCATGTGGGAGATCGTCCGCTTCTGCCGCGAGCGCGGGATCCTCTGCCAGGGGCGCGGCTCGGCGGCGAACTCGGCCGTGTGCTACTGCCTCGGGATCACGGCGGTGGACCCCGTGCGTCTCGGGCTCCTGTTCGAGCGGTTCCTCTCGCGCGAGCGCGCCGAGCCTCCCGACATCGACCTCGACATCGAGCACGACCGGCGGGAAGAGGTGATCCAGCACGTCTACGCCAAGTACGGCAGGAGCCACGCGGCCATGGTCGCCAACCTGATCCGCTACCGGCCGCGCTCGGCGGTGCGCGACGTGGGGAAGGCGCTCGGCCTCGCCGAGACCGCCCTCGACCGGCTGTCGAAGCTGCTGCCGCACTACGGCGACGTGGCCCCCGGGGCGTTCGCGGAGGCGGGGCTCGACCCCGAGCACCCCGTCCACCGGGACGTGCTCCGCCTGTCGTCCGAGGTCCTCGACTTCCCGCGGCACCTCTCGATCCACCCCGGCGGGTTCCTCTTGGGCCACGAGCCGGTGTCCACCCTGGTCCCCATCGAGAACGCGACCATGCCCGATCGAACCGTGATCCAGTGGGACAAGGACATGATCGAGGAGCTGGGCCTGTTCAAGGTGGACCTCCTGGGCCTCGGCGCGCTCAACCAGCTCCACAAGGCGTTCGACCTCCTGGAGCGGCACCACGGCAGGAAGCTCACGATGGCGGAGATCCCGCCCGAGGAGCCGGCCACCTTCGACATGATTTGCAAGGCGGACACCGTGGGCGTGTTCCAGATCGAGAGCCGCGCGCAGATGGCGATGCTCCCCCGCTTGAAGCCGCGGACCTACTACGACCTCGTCATCGAGGTCAGCATCGTGCGCCCCGGCCCGATCACCGGCGGCATGGTCCACCCGTACCTCAAGCGGCGCGCCGGAGAGGAGAAGGTGGTCTACCCGCATCCCTCCCTCGAGCCGGTGCTGGCCAAGACCCTCGGGGTGCCGCTGTTCCAGGAGCAGGTGATCCGGCTCGCGATGGTGGCCGCCGACTACACGCCGGGGGAGGCGGACCAGCTCCGCCGCGACATGGCGGCGTGGCGCAAGAGCGGGCGGATCGAGCGCCACCACGAGCGGCTGGTCCGGAGGATGACCGCGAAGGGGATCGAGCCCGAGTTCGCGGAGCGGGTGTTCGAGCAGATCCGCGGCTTCGGCGAGTACGGCTTCCCCGAGAGCCACGCGGCGAGCTTCGCGCTGATCGCGTACGCGACCGCCTGGGTGCGCCGCCACTACCCGGACGTCTTCGCGTGCTCGCTCCTGAACGCGCAGCCGATGGGGTTCTACTCGCCCGCCACGATCGTCGAGGACGTGAAGCGCCACGGGGTCGAGATCCGCCCGGTGGACGTGACCGCCAGCGACTGGGATTGCACGCTCGAAGCTCGAGGCCGCGGGTCCGCCGACGGCCCGCAGGCGAGACCGGCTGGAGGCGCGGGGCCCCACACGGTCGGCCGCGCGCCGAGCGCGCAGGGGACGGGGCCCCCGAGCGTTCGCGAGGCGCGCGGGCGGCCGAGGTGGGTCGCGCCGAAGCCGGCCGCCGAGGAGCCGTCGGCGGACCCCGGGCCCCGCTTCGCGATCCGGATGGGGCTGCGCTACGTGAAGCGGCTCGGCGAGAGCGAGTGGAGGAGGATCGAGGCGGCGCGGGGCGAGCGGCCGTTCGCGTCGGTCGCCGACTTCGTGCGGCGGACGCGGCTCGACGAGGGAGCGGTGGCGCGGCTCGCCGAGGCCGGGGCGCTCTCGCGCTTCGAGCCGGGGAGGCGGGGCGCGCTCTGGGCGGCCAAGGGAGCGGCGCGGGCCGCGCGCGCGGCCATGGACCTTGAGCGCGAGGAGGCGACGCCGGCGTTCGAGGGGCTCGGCCCCGGCGAGACCATCGGCTGGGATTACCGGACGACCGGCCACAGCCCGCGCGGCCACCCGCTGGCGCCGCTCCGGGAGAAGCTCCGGGCGCGCCGCCTCCCCGACGCGCGCACCGTGTCACGCCTGCCGCACGGCCGCCTCGTCAGCTACGCGGGGATCGTGATCTGCCGCCAGCGGCCCGGCACCGCGTCGGGGGTCGTGTTCATGACCCTCGAGGACGAGACCGGCTTCGTGAACGTCGTGGTCTGGAGCCGGGTGTACGAGAAGCACAAGGTGCTGGTCAAGACCACGAGCTTCCTCGGGGTGACCGGGAAGCTCCAGGTGCAGGAAGGGGTCGCGCACCTCGTCGCCGAGAGCTTCTGGACGCCGAAGGACCTCCTCGAGCCGGCGAAGGTCGGAAGCCGGGATTTCCACTGACGTTTCGAGGCTTGGTTTACCATGGGTGCGGCCGCGCGAGGCCGGGAGGCACCACGATGAAGATGATCCTGCACCTGCTCATCAACGCCGCCGCGCTCTGGGTCGCGGTGCGGCTCATCCCCGGGATCACCTACCACGGGGGGCCGGTGCCGCTGCTCGGCGTCGCGCTGGTGTTCGGCGTCCTGAACGTCCTCGTGAAGCCCCTGGCGACGCTCTTCAGCCTGCCGTTCGTCGTGCTGACCCTGGGCCTCTTCCTGCTGGTGATCAACGCGCTGATGCTGTGGCTCACCAGCGCCCTGTCCGGGACGCTCGGCCTCCGGTTCCACGTCGCGGGGTTCGTCTCGGCGCTCCTCGGATCGATCGTCGTGAGCTTCGTGAGCATGGTGCTCTCCGCGTTCGTGAAGGGTGAGGGACGCGGTTGACCGCGGTACAATCGTGGACAGGGGACGAGGGCTCTCTCCCCGAGGAGACGCCATGCCGACACTCGATCCGCATCCTTCCGATGTGATGGAGCTGCTCCGCCGACGCGGCCCCGGGACCCGCATCGCGGTAGCGGGAGCGAGCACCAACCCGGAGAAATACGGCAACAAGATCGTCCGCAATCTGAAGGGGAAGGGGTACACCGTCCTGCCGGTGAACCCGAAGGAGGACCTGGTCGAGGGTCTTTCCGTCGCGCACTCGATCGGCGAGCTCGAGAAGCCGGTGGACATCCTGGTGATGGTCACGCCGCCGCCGGCGACGCTCCGCCTGATGAAGGAGGCGGCGGACGCCGGCCTCTCCGCAGTGTGGCTCCAGGACGGGAGCTTCGACGACGCGGTGCTCGAGTTCGCGGCGACCGCCCCGTTCAAGACCGTCCACGACGCCTGCGTCATGGTGGCCAGCAACTTCTGAACCGGCCCACGGAGGGGCGCGCCTCGATGGCTCCGCTACCACGGCGCCGCGAGAGGATCCTCGTCGGCGCGCTGTGCGCGGTCGCGGCGATCCGCGTGCTCGTCTTCTCCGCCGCGTTCCCCCTGTTCGACAACGTGGACGAGAAGTCTCATTTCGACGTCGTCTACCGTTACTCCCGCGGCGACCTCCCCAGGGGGCTCGAGCCGAAGAGCGCCGGCGCGGTCCGGATCATCCGGTACTGCGAGACGTGGGAATATCTCTCTGCGCCGGAGAAGTACGAAGAAGGAAGGACCCCGCCCCCGGGCTGGACCGTCGGCCCGGAGGTGCTGCGAATTGCCCTGGATCGGGCCGTCGCCGACGAAGCGCGAGTCACCAACGCGGAGTCGACCCAGCCGCCGCTCTACTACCTCGTCGCCGGAGCATGGTACCGGCTCGGGCAGCTCCTGGGGCTCCGGCAGGGGTTTGGCGCCTACTGGATCCGTTTCCTCAACGTGCCGCTCGTGGCGTTGATCGTGTGGGTCGTGCATCTCGTGGCGCGCGCGCTCGCGCCCGGGGAGGCGGCGATCCGTCTCGGGGCGCCGCTCCTGGCCGCCTTCCTCCCCCAGGACGCCTTCTTCTCCATCGGAAACGACGTGCTCTCGCCCCTCACCGCCGGGCTGGCGTTCTTCGCCCTGCTGAGCATCGGGGCACGGGCGACCGGGGGGATGGGGATTCACGCCCTGGCGGGCCTCGCGGTGTCGGCGAGCCTGCTGACGAAACTGACGAACCTGCCGATTCTCGCGATCGCAGCGGCCGTCGCCGCGATCGAGCTGATCGCCGCTCGGCGCCGCGGGGAGCTGCCTGCGGTCTGGCCGAGGGTCGTCTTGCTCGCATCGACGATCGCGCTCCCGGCGGGGGCGTGGGCACTGCGCAACTACGTGCTCATGGGAGATTTCACGGGCATGGCGCAGAAGGCGGCGCGGCTCGGCTGGACTCCGAAGCCCGCGGCGGAGCTGCTCCACCACCCGATCTTCACGCCCGCCGGATCGTGGCAATTCCTCGGTTTCGTGCTCGCGAGCTTCTGGCGGGGGGAGTTCACCTGGCACGGAACGCCGCTGGCGTGGGGCGGCGTCGACCTTTTCTACGCGGCCTCGTCCCTTCTCCTCGTCGGCGTGGCCGCCGCGGCGGCGTTCGCGCGAGGGCCGGCCGAATCCTGCGGCGAGCGCTTCGGCATTCGCGCGGGCCTCGGGCTCGTGGTCCTGTCGATCCTGCTTCTGGCCTGGGGCTCCATCGCGTACGACTTCGGGCGCTGCCGATACCCGTCTACGGAGTTTCCGTACATCGCGTCCGGTCGCCTGATCGGCGGCGCCATGGCGCCATTCCTGTGTCTGTACGCGATCGGGCTCAAGAGGCTGCTCTCGCGCCTGGGCGCCGGGCGCGCGGCTCTCCCGCTCCTCATTCTCTTGGCGCTCGCCATGGTCTCGATGGAGGTCGTGCTCTCCCTCGATGTGTTCGGGAGCCGTTTCAACTGGTTCCACATGGTCGCGCCGTGACGTTCGTCGCGGACCCCTCCCCGGCGCGCGTCCCCGTATAATCGGGCGCTCCGGACCCCCGGGCGCGCCCGCGCGCGGGAGGCTCCGGCAGGGGGCCTCCCATGCAGCGTCGCCTCGCGTCAGTCCTTCTCCTGCTTCTCGCCTCGGCCGCGGCGACCTGCGGCGGCCCTGCCGGCACCGCGAACGGCGCCAAGGCGGTCGGCGTCACGTTGCTGACGAGGGGCCACCTCTTCTACCGTGACCTCGAGGAAGGGCTCCTCGCGGAGGCGGCGAAGGACGGCTACCGGCTGATCGTGACGTCCGCGGAGTTCGATCTCGGGAAGCAGGCGGCGCAGATCGAAGACTTCGTCGCGCGGAAAGTGGACGCGATCGTGGTCTGCCCCGTGGATTCGAAAGGGGTCGGACCCGGGATCAGGAGGGCCAACGCGGCCGGCATCCCCGTGTTCACCGCGGACATCGCGGCACAGGAGGGGGACGTCGTCTGCCACGTCGCGTCGGACAACGTGGCGGGCGGGAGACTGGCCGGGGAGTACCTCGCGAAGCTCCTGAACGGAATCGGCAAGGTCGCCATCGTGGACCAGCCGGCGATCACGTCCGTGCTGGACCGCGTCCAGGGGTTCCGGGAGGCGATCGCGAAGCACGCCGGGATGTCGGTGGTCGCCGACGTCAACGGGCAGGGAGTGCGGGACCGCTCTCTCGAGGCCGCGTCCGACGTCCTCCTGGCGCACCCGGACCTCGACGGCATCTTCGGGATCAACGACGACTCGGCGCTCGGCGCCCTGGATGCGGTGAGGCAGCTCGCGCGGGACCGGGTCGCGATCGTCGGGTACGACGCCACCCCTCCCGCGGTGGACGCGATCCGGAAGGGGACCGCGCTCAAGGCCGACGTGATCCAGTACCCGCGGAAGATCGGCGCGGCGACCGTCGAGATGATCCGCCGCCACTTCGCGGGCGAGGCGATCCCGAGAACGGTGCCGGTCGACGTGGGCATCCTGGACCGCGCCGCGCTCGACCGATGAGCGCCCTTCTCGAGCTGCGCGGCATCGTCAAGCGGTACGGCGCGGTGCTGGCCCTCGACCGGGTGGACTTCGACGTTGCGCGAGGCGAGGTCCATGCCCTCGTCGGGGAGAACGGCGCCGGGAAGTCCACGCTGATGAAGATCCTCGCCGGCGCGGTTCCCCGTGACGCCGGCAGCGTTCTGGTGGATGGGACGGAGGCCGTCCTCGACTCGCCGGCCGACTCGCAGCGCCTCGGCATCGGGATGATCCACCAGGATCTCAAGATCGTTCCGGAGATGACCGTCGCGGAGAACCTGCTCCTCGGCGCCGAGCCTCTCGTCGAGAGGACGCCGTTCATCGACCGGCGGGCGATGGAGCGGACCGCCCGCGCGGCGCTCGCGCAGCTGGGGGAGGTTCTCGACCCGGCGGCGAAGGCGGGAAGGCTCGGCGTCGCGCGCCAGCAGATCGTCGAGATCGCCCGGGCGATCTCCCGGAAGGTCCGGGTCCTCGCCCTCGACGAGCCGACCGCTCCGCTGACCGGCCGCGAGATCGCGCGCCTGTTCGACGTCGTGCGGCGCTTGAGGGGCGAGGGGGCCGGGATCGTCTACATCTCCCACCGGCTCGACGAGGTGTTCGAGATCGCCGATCGCGTGACGGTCCTGCGCGACGGCCGGACGGTGGCGAGCGCGCCCGCCTCGACGATCGACCGGGCGACCCTCGTCCGGTGGATGGTCGGGCGGGAGATCACGGAAGGCGCGAGGACGGCGGAGCGCGCGCCTGGCGAGGAGATCCTCCGGCTCGAGGAGGTCGCGGCCGGAGGGCTCGGGCCGGTGACCCTGAGACTGCACCGCGGGGAGATCCTGGGACTCGCGGGGCTCGTGGGTGCGGGCAGGACGGAGCTGGCGCGTCTGATCTTCGGCGCGGACCGCGCCGAGAGGGGAAGGATGCTCCTCGAGGGAAAGGTGATCGCCCCTCGCTCGCCGAGGGAAGCGATCGACCTGGGCATCGCGCTCCTCACCGAGGACCGGAACCGGCTCGGCCTCGTTCCCACGATGGGCGTCAGGGAGAACGTGACGCTCGCGGACCTCCGGGCGCTCGGCCGTGGGATCTTCACCAGCCGGCGGCGGGAGGCGGTGGCGACCAAGCGCCACGTGGACCGGCTCCGGATAAGAACGCCTTCCCTCGACACGAGGGTCGACGAGTTGAGCGGAGGCAACCGGCAGAAGGTGGTGCTCGCGCGCTGGCTCGAAGCCCGATCCAAGGTGCTGATCTTCGACGAGCCCACCGCCGGCGTCGACGTGGCCGCGAAGGCGGAGATCCTCGCGCTGGTGCGCGAGCTGGCGGCAGGCGGCGCGGGGGTGATCGTGATCTCGTCGGACCTGCCGGAGCTCCTCGGCCTCAGCGACCGCGTCCTGGTCCTCTGCTCCGGGCGGATCGCCGGGGACCTGGCCGCGTGCGACGCCACGCCGGAGCGGGTCATGTCCCTGGCGACCGGCGGCGGGAGTGAGGCCGCGTGAGCCCGGGGGGGCGCGGGGCGGCGTGGCGGAGGATCGCCGAGCTGGGGCTCGCCGTGGCGCTCGCGGCGGAGTGCGTCGCGTTCGCGGCCCTGTCCCCGCATTTCCTCACCGCCGAGAACCTCCTGAACGTCTCGCTCCAGGCCTCGATCACCGCGATCATCGCCGCCGGGATGACCTTCGTCATCCTCACCGGCGGGATCGACCTCTCGGTGGGGTCGGTGGTCGCGGTCGCCGGGATCGTCGCCACGTCGACGCTCAAGGCGGGCCTCCCGCCGTCGGCCGGCATTCCGCTCGCGATCCTCGCCGCCCTGGCGTTCGGCGCGCTCTCGGGGTCGATCGCGGGCCTCTTCGTGACCCGGTTCAGGGTGGCGCCCTTCATCGTGACCCTGGCGCTGATGACGGTCTGGCGCGGGACCGCGTTCGTGGCGACGGAGGGACGGCCGATCTGGGAGCTGCCGGAGAGCTTCGGCACTCTCGGAAGCGGGCGTCCTCTGGGCGTTCCACTCCCGTCTCTGGTGATGCTCGGGGTGTACGCCGCCGCGCACGTCGTCCTCCTCCACACCCGGTTCGGCCGGTACGTGCTCGCGGTCGGCGGGAACGCCGAGGCCGCCCGCCTCGCCGGGATCAGAACCGGTCGCGTGGTCGCGGGCGTCTATGTGCTCTGCGGCGTCCTCTCGGCGGCGAGCGGGGTCCTCCTCGCGTCGAGGATGAACTCCGGCCAGCCGAACGCGGGGATGATGTACGAGCTGGACGTGATCGCGGCGGTGGTGGTCGGGGGCACGAGCCTCTCGGGCGGGCGCGGCTCGATCGCGGGGACGTTCCTAGGGGCGATGCTGATCGCGGTGCTGAGGAACGGCCTGAACCTCTTGAACGTGAACTCCTACGTCCAGCAGGTGGTCGTCGGCGTCGTGATCCTGCTGGCGGTGCTGGCGGACACGACGAGGAAGAGATGAGGTGGGGCATGTCGATCCGTGGGGCGATCGCGATCCTCCTGCTCGCGGCCACGCCGGCCCTCGGCGGGACTGCCGTGGACCGGCTGGTGGCGCGTCTCGACGCGCAGACCCGATTGTCGCTCGACGACTGGAAGGCGAGCCCCGACCTCAAGACGGCCAGGATCGACGGCGACGCGCCGGCGCGCCCCGAGTTCGACGACTCGCGCTGGGACGATCTTAAGCTCGAGGAGAAGATCTACCCCGACTCGTGCTGGCTCAGGAGAACGGTCGTCCTGCCCGAGACCTACCTCGGCCGGCCCCTCCACGGTCCGGCCCGTCTACTCCTCACCGTGGACGATGCCGGCACCCTCTTCGTGAACGGCGAGAGCAAGGGGTATTTCGGTTGGGACGGCGTCTTCGAACTTTCCGCGGACGTCAAGCCCAAGGACCGCTTCGTGATCGCGATCAAGGCGGTCAACACCGGCGGGCCGCTCCGGATCCTCCGGGCGGAGATCGAGCTCCGCGGTGAAGAGGATCTGCGCCGCAAGGTGGAGGACCTCTCCCTGAGTCTCCGCGTGGGGCAGAAGCTGGCGGGGTTCGACACGTATCAAACGAGCTCCCACGGCAAGGTGGACCCGGGGATCGACGCCTCCACGATTCGCAGGGAGGAGAAGACCCGGCTCGGCGCGCTCCTCGAGGAGACCGCGGGACGCGTGGACGCGGAGGCCCTCGAGCGGGGCGACGTGGACCGCTTCCTGGCTTCCCTCGACGCGGCGCGATCGGCGCTCAAGCCGGTGAGCGAATTCGCGAAGCGCTTCACCCTCTACTTCGACGCGAACGCCCACATCGACGCCGCCTGGCTCTGGCGCGAGCGGGAGACGGTCGAGGTCTGCCGGAACACCTTTTCCTCCGTCCTCAACATGTTCGACGCGCGGCCGGACTTCACGTACACCCAGAGCTCCGCCGCGTACTACGACTGGATGGAGCGGCTCGATCCCGCTCTCTTCCGCCGCATCCGCGAGAAAGTCCGGGAGGGCCGGTGGGAAGTGGTCGGCGGGATGTGGATCGAGCCGGACTGCAACCTGCCGTCGGGCGACTCCTGGGCGAGGCACCTCCTCTACGGCAAGGGATTCTTCCGGGACGAGCTGGGCGTCGACGTGAAGGTCGGGTGGAACCCCGATTCCTTCGGGTACAACTGGAACATGCCGCAGTTCTATCGGCAGGCGGGGATCGACGCGTTCATCACGCAGAAGATCGGGTGGAACGCGGTCAACGTGTTCCCGCACCGGGCGTTCTGGTGGGAGGGGCCGGACGGCTCGCGGGTGCTGAGCTACTTCCCGTTCGACTACGTCGACACCGTCGAGGACCCCTACCGCCTCGTGGATTGGCTCCGGCAGTTCGAGGCGAACACCGGGTTCCGGAAGATGATGGTGCTGTTCGGCGTCGGCGACCACGGCGGGGGACCGTCTCTCGAGATGCTCGGCCGGGTGGACCGCCTCCGCTCGCTCACCGTGTTCCCGGCGGTCGAGTACGGCACCGCGGGGAAGTACCTCGCGTGGCTCCGCTCGCAGGACCTGTCGAAGCTCCCGGTCTGGAAGGACGAGCTGCACCTCGAGTACCACGAGGGGACGTTCACGACCCAGGCGCGGATGAAGGAGTGGAACCGCCGGAGCGAGATGGAGCTGACCAACGCCGAGAAGTTCTCGACGATCTCCACCCTGACCGGCGGCACCTACGACGGCGCCGGCTTGAAGGAGGCGTGGGAGCACGTGCTGTTCAACCAGTTCCACGACATCCTCCCCGGCTCCGGGATCCGCGAGGTGTACGTCGACGCGCCCGAGCGCTACCGGGCAGCGGAGGAGATCTCGACGCACGACCTCGACCGCGCGCTCCTGTCGCTCGCGAGGGCCGCCGACACGTCGAAGACCCAGGGACTCCCCGTCGTCGTGTTCAACCCACTGGCCTGGGAGCGGCGCGACACGGTCCGCGTCGCCTTGCCGGAGGATGCCGGGGACGGGGTGGCGGTCTTCGACGCACGGGGGCGGGAGGTCCCGTCCCAGGTCGTTCCCACCGGCCGGTACGCGCGCGAGGTGCTGTTCGTGGCCGACGCGGTCCCGCCGCTGGGATACGCGGTCTACGACGTGAGAAGGGGGAAGGCGAGCGCGGCGTCCTCGGTGAGGATCTCCGAGAGCCGTGTCGAGAACGAGTTCTTCACGATCGGGCTCGATCCTGCGACCGGGTGGATCAAGAGCATCCTCGACAAGCGAAAGGGCAAGGAAGTGCTCGCCGGCCCCGGAAACGAGCTGCAGCTCCTCGAGGACAGGCCCTCGGCCTGGGACGCGTGGAACATCGGCCTGACGGGCACCCGCTACCCGTCCAAGCTCCGCTCGATCGAGGTGGTCGAGCGGGGGCCCGCGCGGGTGGTCCTGCGCGCGACCCGCGATTACCTCAAGCCCGGCGTCAGGAAGGACTTCCCCACCGAGGATTTCCCGACGAGCTTCTTCACGCAGGACGTGGTGCTCTACCCCGGCGTCGACCGGATCGACTTCGTGACCACGGCGGACTGGTGGGAGGAGAAGACGATGCTCAAGGTCGCCTTCCCCGTGACGGTCGCCGCCGCTCACGCGAGCTACGAGATCCCCTTCGGCTCGATCGCGCGCCCGACGGGGGAGCGCGACAGCTGGGAGAAGGCGAAGCGCGAGGTCCCCGCCCAGAGGTGGGCCGACCTTTCCCAGGACGACTACGGGGTGAGCCTCCTGAACCGCGCGAAGTACGGGTACGACATCAAGGGCTCCACGATGCGGCTGTCCCTCCTGAGGTCGCCGGTCTGGCCCGATCCGACCGCCGACCGGGGCAAGCACACGATCGAGTACGCGCTCTATCCCCACGCCGGGCGCTGGCGGGCCGCGGCGACGGAGAGGCGCGGGGCCGAGTACGGAACGCCGCTGCTCTCCGTCGCCACCGACCGCCACGCCGGCTCGCTCCCGCCGGAGAAGTCGTTCGTGAGCCTGGGCCCCGACCACTACGTGCTCGCCTCGATCAAGTGCGCCGAGGACTCGGGCGCCTGGGTGGTCCGCTGGTACGAGTCCCGTGGCGAGGCCGGCACGGCAGAGCTGACCCTTCCGTTCGCGCCGAGGAAGGTCGTGGCGTCGAATTTCTTGGAGGAGGACGGCGAGCCGGTCCCGGCGATCGGGCGCGTGGTGAGATTCACGACGCCTCCGAACGGGGTCGTGACGCTGAAGGTGTTCCCGTGAGCGGCGCGCCGGCGGGGCCCGGTACAGAGGCGCGGGCCTAGTTGCACACGCAGGGGACCGTCTCGCCGTTCATGCCGCTACCCGAGAGGAAGCAGCTGCCGGAGCGCTCCTCCGCGTTATTCGCCGCGGTGCACGGGAGCCACGCGCCGGTCCCGTGGTCCACGGAGCAGTTGCAGCCGCTCGCGTCGCATCCCCAGCTCGACGCGGCGTTGCATTGCTGGACGCAAGCCGCCGGGTCCCGGAAGCTGTAGCCGATTCCCATGGAGCCGCAGTAGTAAGTGGCGAAGTACTTGTGATCGTAGAACCCGCAGACCTTGCCCGCCGAGCAACCACCGCTGAGGCCGGAATCGCTCGACTGGCAGGTGAGACAGGTCACCGCGAGCAAGAGCACGACGAGAACGCGGGTCCGCATGGCCGCCCCGGACCTGGGCCCGGTTTCCGCCGAGCCCGAAACAAGCCCCGATCCTGACCCGATACGAGCATACCGCCGTTCAGGCAAGGAGTTTCGGACGACCTCCCTCCCGCCGGCGTCCCGGCGTACTAAACTCCGGCAGAGGCCCGGGGCGCCGAGATCGCGAGGAGGTCCGAATGCACGTCACGCTGGTGCACGTTCGCGTCAAGCCTGATCGGGTCGACGAGTTCATCGCCGCGATTCGTGAGAATCACGACGGTTCGGTGAAGGAGCCCGGGAACCTGCGGTTCGACGTCCTCCAATCCGAGGACGACCCGACGCGCTTCGTGCTCTACGAGGTCTTCCGCACCTCGGACGACGCGGCCGCTCACAAGAGGACGCCGCACTACCTCGCCTGGCGAAGGACCGTGGAGGCTTGGATGGCGGCGCCGCGCGAGGGGAAGAACTACCGGGCGCTCGCGCCCGAGGACCCCGGGCGGTGGTGACGCCTTCCTTCGAGATCGCGAAGCTGCCGGCGATCGCGTTCGGCGAGGGCTCGCTGTCCCGCGTCCCCGGCATCCTGGCGTCGTACGGGCGCCGGCTGCTGCTGGTGCGGGGTGCGAGGTCTTTTCGCGGGTCCCGCTATTGGCCTCCGCTCGCGGAAAACCTGACCGCGCTCGGCACCTCGTGGGAGGAAATGGAGGTCTCGGGGGAGCCTTCACCGGCGCTCGTGGACGAGGCCGTCTCCCGGTTCCGCGGCGCGGGTCACGACGCGGTCCTGGGCGTCGGCGGAGGAAGCGTCCTCGACGCGGCCAAGGCGATCGCCGGCTTGCTGCCCGGCGGCCGGTCGGTCATGGACCACCTCGAGGGGGCCGGGCGAGGCGTTCCCTACGCCGGCCCGTCGCTCCCGTTCGTCGCGGTCCCGACCACCGCGGGAACGGGGACGGAGGCGACGAAGAACTCGGTGCTCAGCGTCCGAGGGGAGAGAGGCTTCAAGCGCTCGTTCCGCCACGACGATCTCACGGCGCGCTGGGCGGTGGTGGATCCTCTCCTGCTCGAGAGCTGTCCACCTCGTCTCGTCGCCGCCGACGGCATGGACGCGCTGACGCAGCTCCTCGAGGGATACGTCTCGAGCCGAGCGAATTCGCTCACCGACGCCCTGGCGGTGAGCGGACTCGCCGCGGTCCGGGACGGCTTGCTGCCGTGGCACGACGGGACGGGAGAGCTTCGAACCGCGCGCTCCCGGATGGCATACGCGTCGCTTCTCTCGGGAATCGTGCTGGCCCAGACGGGGCTCGGGTCGGTGCACGGCGTGGCCTCGCCGCTGGGAGCGTTCTTCCCGATTCCGCACGGCGTCGTGTGCGGGACCCTGGTCGCGGCGGCGGTCGAGGTCAACGTGGAGGCGATGCGCCGACGGGAGCCGGAGTGCGCGGCGCTCGGAAAGTACGCGCGTGCCCACGCGATCCTGGCCGGCGCGGCCGAGGACGTCGACCGCGGCCCCGAGGCGCTTGCGAGGCTCCTCCGAGAATGGACCGACCGTCTCGACCTTCCGCGACTCGGCGCCTTCGGCGTCGGCGAGGCCGATCTGCCGCACATCGTGGCCGACAGCCGCGGCGGAAGCATGAAGACCAACCCGATCGCGCTGTCCGACGCCGAGGTCGCCGAGGTCGTCCGGCGGAGGTTGTGACGCGCATCCTGCCGATCCTTGACTTCACCTCCGCACGGCTCCAAGCTCGGTGGAATGACCCGTTCCCCGTGGAGTCGCGCGGCCCGCGGAGACGCGGGCGCGGGGGCCGTCGCGCCGCCCGCACATCTCGCTCTCGGCGCGCTTCTCGCCGTCGCGCTGGGCCATCTGCTGGTCGAGGTCGGGCTCAACGGGTTCCACGCGTACGGCTACTTCAACGACGAGTTCTACTACATCGCCTGCTCGAAACGGCTCGGCTTCGGCTTCGTGGACCATCCCCCCCTTGCGCCGCTGCTCCTTCGCGGAGTCCGCGCGATCCTGGGAGACTCGCTGCCGGCGATCCGGCTCCCCGCGGCGGTCGCGGGGGCGGCGACCGTGTTCCTCACGGGGCGGATGGCCTTCAGGCTCGGGGGAGGGAAGTTCGCCCAGACGCTCGCGGCGCTCGCGGTCGCGGTCGCCCCTGGCCTCCTGGTCCTGTTCGGGTTCTTCTCGACGAACCCTTTCGAGATCCTCGTGTGGACGGCGTCGGCGGACCTCGTCCTGGCGCTGGCGGCGGGAGCCGATCCGCGATGGTGGCTGGTTCTGGGCGGCATCGCGGGTCTCGGCCTCGAGAACAAGCACACGACGGCCGTCTTCGTCGCGGCGCTGGCGATCGCCGTCCTCGCCAGCCCCTTGCGGGAGCGGCTCCGCGAGCCGTGGCCGTGGCTCGGTCTCCTCGTCGCGTTCCTCCTCTTCCTGCCAAACCTCGTCTGGGAAGTCCGCCACGATTGGATCTCGCTTCAGTTCTACCGGGCTGCGGAGACCGTCAAGAACGTCCCCACCTCGTCGCTCCGGGCGGCTCTCGATCAGGTGCTGTTCATGAACCCGGTGACGATGCCGCTCTGGCTGCTTGGGCTGCGGTTCTACCTGCTGGACCGGGAGGGGAGGCCGTGGAGGGTCCTGGGTTGGACCTTCGGAATGCTGTTTGCGCTGACCCTCCTGGTGCCCACGAGCCGCCCGGACCGGATCGCGGGCGCGTATCCGATGCTCTTCGCCGCCGGCGCCGTGGTGTTCGAAAGGTGGGGACGGCGGCCGGCGCGGGTCGCCGTGGTCGCGGCCTGCGCGGTGAGCGTCGCCGTCTTCGCCCCGCTCACGCTGCCGCTCATCCCTCCTCACGCGCTGGCGACCTACGCGCGCGTGCTCCATCTCAATCCGCAGGTCGAGCTGCAGAGGCACAACGCGCTTCCCCAGTGGGCAGCCGACAGCCTCGGCTGGGAGGACCTCGCCGACGCCGTTGCCGCCGTCGCTCGGACGCTACCGCCCGAGGGCCGCGACCAGGCCGCCGTGCTGGCCGGCGACTACGCCTATGCGGGATCGCTCGAGTTCTTCGGCCCCGCGAGGGGAGTGCCCCGCGTGATCTCGGCCCACAACCAATACTTCCTGTGGGGACCGGGCGGCCCTCCGCCGCGGGTCGTCATCGCGCTCGGCACCTCGCGAACCGACCTCGAACGCCTGTTCACGGACGTGGAGCAGGCCGCGACCTTCCGCTGCGAGTTCTGCTATCAGGACGGCATGCCGATCTGGGTGGCGACGCGTCCGCGAGTGTCCCTCAGGGACGCCTGGCCCGGCCTCGAGCACTTCGAGTAGGGTCAGCGTGCCCAGACGACTCCGGCACCGAGCGAGAGGCGCGGCGCGGCATCCGTGAGACCGGCGGACGCGAGGACCTGGACTCGCCAGCTCGTGGAAAGGGTCCACCGGGCGCCTCCGGTCAGGCGGACGGTGTCGTCGCCTCCTTCGTACCGGCTCGTCTCGAGGAGGAGCGAGGAGAACACCTCGATCCCCGAGGCGGCCTCGTAGACGCCGCCGAATCCCGCCAGGATCGAGTTCTTCGCGTCGAGGTGCACGAGCCGGTTGTCGAAGTCGCGGTTCCACCGGACCCCGACGTGGGCTTGCACGAACCCGTCCCCCCGCGTGCGCACGCCGCCGGAGAAGAACACTCCGCCCTCGAGGTTCCCGGTCCCGAGGAAATCCTCCTCGTCGCCCGTGGGGACCGAGGCGAAGCCGCCCACGCTGAACACCGCGCTGCCGGCCCCGGGGAACCGGTACTTCGCCCAGCCCAGCGTGTCCCCCAGCCCCGACGGGCTCCCCAGCTCCCGGTCGTCGAAGTCCCGCGAAACGTAGCTCCCCGCGACGCCCAGCTCGACGCTGGGCGTGAAGGACCAGGCCGCTCGCCCGTCGAGGACCAGGTCGCTTCCCTTTCGGCTCGTGTCGGAGTCCTCGAGCTTGCGATAGCTCATCGAGAGGTCGAACCAGCTCCGATCGATGGTGTCCGCGTCGAACGGGAGCGTCTCCGACTGGCGAGGGGCGGGCTCGGCGGCGCGGGCCGGGTGCGGCGCCAGCGCGAGGAGCGCGAGCGCGGCGATCACGATGGACCTAAGGAGCGAGCGGTTCCGCATCGGGTCTCCTCGGCGCGGTCCCGCCGGGCCGCGCGGGCAGCTTACACCTTCGACGCGATACGACGAAGGAGGAGCCGCGTGCCCTCCGCGAACGCGCCCGGCTCCGGCAGGAGGCTCACGACCACGTACCCGTCGCCGGGGAAGTCGAAGAAGTACCCCGGGTGGACGGCGACGCCGTCCTGCTGCAGCAGCTCGAGAGCGAGCGCCTCCTCGCCGATGGTGGACGGGAACCGCAGGACCGCGCTCCAGCCGCCCTGCGGCGCCGGAACGGAGACCGCCGGGACCGACGAGGCAGCGGCGCGGAGGGCGCCGAGGTTGCGGCGGCAGCGGTCCAGGATCGCGTCCCTCACCGGCGCGGCCTCGATCAGCAGGAGGGGAAGCGCGAGCTGGACCGGCGTTCCCACCGAGAGATAATTGTCCGCGATGAACTCGAGGCGGCGGAGCGCTTCCTCGACGGCCTCGTCCGGACCGCTCACCACGATCCAGGAGAGCTTGAGCTGCGGCAGCCCGAGGGATTTCGACACCCCGCCCAGCGTGAACGTGAGGACGTCGCCGCGCACGGCGAACGTCGGCGCCGCGACGGCACGCACCAGCGGGTAATCGAGGAACACCTCGTCCGCAATCAGCGCCGTCCCGTTACGCATGCACGCGAGAGCCAGCGAGGTTGCCGCGGAGGGCTCGACGTAGGAGCCGGTCGGGTTGTTCGGGTGGACGGCGATCACGGCCCGCGTCCGCTCCGGAAGATCTCCCGGCAGCGAGGGCCGCCAGCCGTCTCCCGGGTCGAGGCGGTAGGGGAGGGCGCGCACGCCGTCGAGGGCGGCGAGGTGCTCGAAGAGAGGGTAGGAAGGGGCGGGGATCATCACCGCGTCGCCGGGGTCGCACAGGAGCTTGAAGAGGAACGCGTAGGACTCGCTCGACGATGAGGTGATCACGATTCGCCGTTGATCCACCTCCACGCCATGCCGCCGGTAGTCGGCCGCGATCGCGCGACGCGCGCCCTCGTTCCCCAGCGCCTCGGGCCGGTACGCGAGGGCCGCAGGACGGGCGAGCGGCGCCATGAGCGTCCCCGGGTACGCGATCCCGCACTGGGTCGGGTTCGACACCGTGAGGTCGAACGAGACCTCCCCCTCGCGGCGCACTCGGGCGATCGCGTTCGGGCGGAGATCGCCAGGGACTCTGGCCGAGAACATGGGACCCATTCTCGCACAGGCAAAGAACCGCTCAAGCCGCCGCCGAGGAGGCGCGGCGACGGGGCCGTCGGCGGGTGCCGAAATCGCCGACAGGCCGTCGCGGGCTTGACGGCGGCCTCCCCAAGCCTAGGTTTACCTCAGGCGGAGCACGCCATGGCGCTTTTCGGCGACCTTTCCAGCATCTCGCTGTCCGACCTGCTCCAGTGGGCGGGGCAGTCCGCCAAGACCGGCGCGCTGGAGCTCGAGCGCAACAAGCACGTCAAGCGGATCCACTTCCGCAACGGGAGCCTGATCGGCTGCTCGTCCGAGGACCCGCCGTCGCTCCTCGGCCAGTTCCTCCTCTCACGAGGGAAGATTACCGCGGCGCAGCTCAAGGAGGGGCTCGAGCGCCAGCAGGTCAAGCGCGAGAACCTGGGGGACATCCTGGTCGCCATGGGCGCGATCTCGCGAGACGAGCTGCTCCGCCACGTCGCGGAAAAGGCGGAGGAGACCATCTACGGCCTGTTCGACTGGCCGGACGCCGCGTTCCGGTTCATCGACGGCGCGCCGCCCGACCCCGGTTTGATCGAGGTCGACCTCAGGGTCGAGGACGTTCTTCTCCACGGCATGAGGCGCTTCGACGAGATGAAGCGTATGCGAGGCGTGTTCGACAATCCCTCGATCGTCCTTCGCAGGACGGGAAAGACGGCGCCGCCGGAAGTGACCAGCCACAAGGCCGCCAACGCGATCTACGCCTCCGTGGACGGTCACCGGACGCTGGAGGAGCTGTCGCTCCACGCGCACGCGTCCGAGTACTTCGTCCTCAAGCTCCTCTTCCAGCTGCTCCGGGTCGGTCTCGTGGAGGTCGCAGGCTCGGCAGGACGGACCCCGGAGGTCCGGCAACCGCCGGCCGTCGCGAAGCCCTCGGCGAAGGCGACGCCCGCCGATGGCACCGAGAGCGACACGGGTCTGGGCGGCGAGATCGCCGTGGCCCTGCGCCTCCTCTCGCGGAACGAGCCCGAGGCCGCGCTCGCGATCCTCGCCGCCGCGTACCGCGACCACCCGGGCGACCCCACGCTCCGGGAGTTGGTCGGCAAGGCGGAGGGCGCCTGCCGCGAGAGCGCGTTCCGGGTCCTCGATCCGTCGAAGGTCCCGTGCCTCAAGCGCTCGGCGGCGGAGCTCGCGGGCGAGCCTCTCTCCCCCACCGAGTCGTATCTCACCAGCCTGCTCGATGGGCGGAGCGACGTCAGGACGGTCCTGTGGCTCGCGCCGATGCGGGAGATCGAGGTGCTCCAGGCCCTGAAGAGCATGCTGGAACGCGGACTGATCGAGCTCCGCAAGCCCGCGCTCGCCGGCTCGTTGTAGCATTCCGTCCGTGGCCCACGGTGCTTCCTCCTCCTGGCGCGCCGCTTTGCGCGGCAACGTGCTGGCGCTCGGCATCGTCAGCTTCTTCACCGACTTCTCCAGCGAGATGATCTACCCCTTGCTCCCCACCTTCATCACCGGACTCGCCCCCGTGGGGACCGCGGCGGTGTGGGTCGGCCTGATGGAGGGGACCGCCGAGACCGCCGCGAGCCTCCTGAAGCTGGTGTCGGGCCGGGTGAGCGACGCTCTCGGACGCCGGAAGGCGCTCGTGGTGCTCGGCTACGGTCTCTCCACGGTCTGCCGCCCCCTGATGTCGATCGCCGCGGCGGCCTGGCACGTGGTCGGGCTCCGCTTCGCCGACCGGGTCGGGAAGGGGATCAGGACGTCGCCGCGGGACGCGATCGTGGGGGACTCGGTCGACCCCGGTCACCGCGGGCTCGCCTTCAGCTTCCACCGCGCGATGGACCACGCGGGGGCGGTCCTCGGCCCGGTCGCCGCGTCCGCGATCCTCTGGGGGTTTCTCGGGCGCGCGGCTTGGGGGAGCGCCGCGGGTGTTGCGCCCGGCGAGATGAGGGCGCTGCGCTGGGTGTTCGCGCTCGCCCTCGTGCCCGGACTCTTCGCGCTGGGCTCGCTCCTGCTCGGTGTCCGCGAGGTCGCGAGGGACCGCGCCGATCCCGCGCGGCCCCCCGGTAGCTGGCGGGACCTTCCTCCGAGGCTCTACGGCTTCGTCGCGGTCACGACCCTCTTCGCCCTCGGCAACAGCTCGGACCTCTTCCTGCTGCTCCACGGGCAGATCCGGTTCGGGCTCGGTACGGGTTCCGCGATCGCGCTCTGGGTGGCGCTCCACCTCTCGAAGATCGCGTTCAGTCTCCCGGGAGGGATCCTCTCCGACCGGCTCGGGCGGCGTGGCGTGATCGTCGCGGGGTGGACCGCGTACGCCCTCGTGTACCTCGGCATGGCGGCGGCGACGACGGTGGGGGAGTACTGCGCGCTGTTCGTCGCATACGGTCTCTACTACGGGATGACCGAAGGAGCGGAGAAGGCCCTGGTGGCCGACCTCGTGAGAAGCGAGCGCCGCGGCACGGCCTACGGCATCTACCACGGCGCGATCGGCCTCGCCGCGCTTCCCGCCAGCGTGCTGTTCGGTTGGATCTGGAGCGCCGCGGGGCCCGCGACCGCGTTCGGGTTCGGGGCGGCGCTGGCCGCCCTCGCGACGATCCTCCTGCCCTTCGTGCCGAGAGGCGAGCGGTGATCGAGATCGAGGGAGGCCTCGCGATCCCGGACGACGAGGTGAGGTACGTGTTCTCGCGGAGCGGCGGCCCGGGAGGCCAGAACGTGAACAAGGTGGCCACCCGCGTGACGCTCCTCTTCGACGTCGCGGGGTCGCCGAGCCTCACGCCCGAGCAGAAGGCCAGGGTCGCGGCGCGGCTCGCCACGCGGGTGAGCCGCGCGGGCGTGCTCCGGGTGGTCTGCCAGACGACGAGGAGCCAGACGGCGAACCGGGATGCCGCCGTCCTGCGATTCGCCCAACTGCTCCGCGCGGCGCTTAGGCGACCGAAGCCGAGGGCGAAGGCGCGGGTCTCGGCGGCGGACAAGGCGCGCCGCCTCGAAGAGAAGCGGCGAAGGAGCCGCGTGAAGCGGGACCGCGCCGCGCGCGGCGAGGAGTAGCGGGCTCGGCGCCCTACCGTGCGGGGACGATTCCCTGGACGTGCGTCGGTGAAACGGACAGGGGGGCGCGGCGCGGCGGACCCGATCGACCTGTGGCGCTCCTCGAGTCGCTTGCTCCTCGAGCCACGGTCCGACGCCTGTGGCGGCCACCGTCTCTCGGCCGCCCCGCCGCGCCCCCCGGGGGAGGAGCGGGATGAAACCTCGGCCCTCAACGCATGCCGGCGGCGAGGACCACGAGCGAGCCCGAAAGCCCCGAGGACGACGCCAGGTGGTCCCCCTCGAGCGGCATGTCCACGCTCGCGCTCAGCACGTACGTGACCCCGCTCCGGCGCGGTGCGGGCAGGACGTAACCGACGAGATCGAGGGCGCCGCGGTCGCGCTGGAACACGACCACGGGAGGCTCGGCGCCCTTGGTCTCGTTGGCGCGCCTGCGACTCACCAGGATCCCGATCGGACGGCCGTTCACGTACGTCTTGTGGAGCGTCGCGACCGGCGAGAGTTCCGCCGTGTCGCACAGGGTGAGCACACCCGCGGGATAGACGTTGCCGTCCGGCAGCCGGACGGGCTGGTCCACGTCCACGCGGATGCAGCCTCCGCCGGAGCCGGCTGACGCGGCTCCGGTCGTGAGAAGGGACGCCGCGGCGAGCGCCGCGATCGCGATCGCGAGCGTCCGTCCCCGGGCGTCGGGGAACCATCGCCGTTCGAACATCCCGCACCTCCTTCGGCCCTGCGTCTCGACCCGTGCCTCGAGAGGATTCGCATCGGGCAGGAAGTGTCCATCGCAAGAGCGGCGCCGGAGGCGAGTGCAGGCGTTCACCGGGTTCAACTCGCTGTGAGTCAACGGCTTACGATACGAGGCGCTCGAAGGCCGGATAGCGCCGATGTCTCGTTACCGAGGCACGGCCCGGCGCCCCGTCGGCGGAAGTGCTAGAAGGGGCGACGCTTGACCAACTTTTGCGGCTTCCTGTCTAGCCGTCTCGGATTCGAGACACGAACCGCACGTGAGGCACTCGATCCAGGTCCGGGGGACCGTCGCGCACCCCGCTACGGCACCACCGCGGCGACGACGGGCACGAACCAGACCCCGTAGCCTTCGGACTCCCGCAGGGTCCCGATCATGTCGTCGAACTGTGAGATGACCTCTTCGCGCGTGAAGTGCGTCTGCTCCGCGATGATGTCCGCGTAACCGTCCCGCCAGGCTTCCCAGATGGCGGCGAACGTCTCCCGGGGCACCCGCGTCGTGTCGACGACGACGTAATCCACGGTGACGTCCTTCAATCCGAGCCGGCGGAGCAGCGAGGGGGTGCGGCGTCCGACGTGGAGATCCGTTCCCATCGCCGCGCCGAAGGACCGTGGCGCCTCGTGCCAGAACCCCGCCGGGTCCAGCCTCCTGGGCTCGAAGTGGATCATGCCGTAGTCCTCGGCGATCAGGTGAAGCCTGCCCCCCCGGCGGGTCACGCGAGCCAGCTCGGCCAGCACGCGGTCGGGGTGGGGAATCGCGTGGATGAGGTGCCGGCAGACGGTGAGGTCGAACGATCCATCGGGAAGCCCCGAATCGAAGACGCTCCGGTTCTCGAAGCGGACGCGGTTCCCGAATCCCGCGCATCGCGAGCGGGCGAGGTCGAGGTGGCTCTCGATGATGTCGACCCCCAAGATGCCCGCGCACGGATACAGCTCCGCCAGCCGGAGCGTGATCTCTCCGGTCCCGCAACCCGCGTCGAGGATGCGCGCGGACTCGGGGAGACCGTAGCGCCGGAGCAGGTCGACCTCTTGGGGCCAGATGGCGCGGGCCTGCGCAGAGAGGTTCCGCACCATGGACTCGTCGGCCATTTGGCTGGCCTGCGGATTCAGACGGTCCGTCATGGACACGATTGTGCCACGCCGCATCGCTCGCCGCCGCGTCCCCCTGAGGGTGGAGAAACCGCCCGTCGAGAGCATCGATAGCTCTTATAATCCGGCCGATGCCTGGACGGGACGGTTCCGGCGACCGGTACCTCCTGCGGCGGGTCCTCGGCGAAGGGGGGGCCGGTCGGGTTTGGCTGGTGGAGGACAGCCTCCGCCCCGGGTCACCTCTCGCGCTCAAGGAGCTTCACGCGGGCGGAGCGGGGGGGCCGCGCCACGAGGAGGAGCTCCGGCGGGAATTCGCGACGCTCGCGCGGCTCAAGCATCCGAACCTGGTCGAGGTCCATGAGTTCGACGCTTCGCCGGAATCCGGCCTGCCGCGATTCACCCTGGAGTTCATCGAGGGGCGGAGCATCGTGGACGCGATCGCGCACGAGGGTCCCGCGCTCCTCCTCGATCTCGCGGCCGAGGCGCTCCGCGCTCTCGCGTTCCTCCACGAGTTCGGCCTGATCCACCGCGACCTCAAGCCCGGCAACCTCCTGGTCCGCGACCGGCCCAAGCTCGGCTGCCGCTTGGTGCTGGTGGACTTCGGCCTGGCCGAGCCCGGTGCGGAGGATCCGCTCGAAGTCCATCGGGCCAGGGGGACGCTGCCGTACATGGCGCCGGAGCTGTTCCGGAACGAGAGAGCGACCCCCCGCTCCGACCTCTACGCGCTGGGCGCCGTCCTATTCGAGGCGGCACACGGCCATCCGCCGATCTCGCCTTCCGGTCCGGACCTCACGCGCTTCGTGCTCGCGGTATCGGAAGGCCGGCGAGCGCGGCCTCCGCTGCCCGCCGGCCATCCCACCGGGCTCGACCGCTGGCTCGAGGAGCTGCTCGCTCCCGATCCGGCCCTGCGGCCCGCGACGGCCTCGGAGGCGCTCGCCCGTCTCAACGAGGCCTGCGGATTGCGGTTTCCGATCGAGACTCCCGCGGGCCGGGCGGCCCGGTTGATGTCGGGGCCGCCCGCGGGTCGCGAAGCGGAGATCGCGGCACTCCGGTCCGCGCTCGACCCTTCTTCCGGACCCCGCGTGGTGTGGCTCGACGGAAGCCCCGGCTCCGGGAAGACGCGGATACTACGCTGGCTCGAGGCGGAGGCGGTGCTCGATGGGTGGAAGGTGGTTTCGTCGGATCCCGACGCGATACCGTCGGTGGAGGTGCTGCGTGAAGCTGCCTCGCGGTCGCCGGTGCTCGTGACCCTGGACGACGCCGACGCGGCGGGGAGCCGAGCGGCCGAGTTCCTCGACAGGATCGCGCGGGAAGGCGACCGGCCTCCGGTCCAGGTGGTGGCCGCGATGGGGCCGGGTCCCGCCGCTCATCCCGTCCTGCGGAAGCTCGTCGCCGACACCGGCAGCGTGCCGACCCTGCGCCGCGTCGAGGTGCCCCGCCTCGGCGCTGAGGCGATCCGCGCGATGGCGACCCGGGCCGCGGGCGGCGCCGTCTCCGAGGAGCAGGTGCAGTGGCTCCTCGATGCTTCGGAGGGTTCCTCGGCAAGAGCGGACTCGCTCTTGATCTCGGGAGCGTGGGAGCGCGGCGAGCTCGCGGGGCCGGAGGAGGACGACGACGTTCTCTCCGCCGGGCGGCTTCGCATGCTCGCCCCCGGCGCTCGAGCGTGGCTCGAGGCGTTGGCCGTCCTCGAGACCGACGCGGAGGAAGGCGCGCTGCTTCAGCTGTCCGGTCTCGACGCCGCGGAGGGACGCGCCGCGGCGGAGGAAGCCGCCGCCGCCGGTCTCGCGCACCGAAAGAAGGGGAGGTGGCAGACGGACTCCCGCGCGCTCGCCGACCGGCTGCGCGCCGGTATGGAGCCGGCGCAACGGTGCGCGCTCCACCGCGCCGCCGCGGAGGCTCTCGAGGGCGCGGGGGCGGAGACCGCCGATTCGCGGCTCCTGGCGCGGCTGTGGGAGGAAGCCGGAGAGCGCGAGCGGGCGGCCGCATGGGCCGTGCGCGCCGCCGAGCGCGCCGGGGGGGCGGGAGATCCCGTGGCGGCGGCGGCGATGTGGGCGCGCGCGCTGCGCCTCCTCGGCCGGGAGCGGGCGGGTCGATACCGGCTCCGGGAGCGGCAGGCGGGGGCGCTCGCCGACGCCGGCCTCCAACCCGCGGCCGCGAGGGCGTGGGGAGCCGCTTCGCGCCTCGCGCCGACCCTGGCCGACCGCGCGGGGGCCCTGGCGCGACAGGCGCACGCCCTCGTCCAGGCGGGGCGCTTCGAGCGGGCGCTTCGCGTCGCGGACCGCGCGGCGGAGCTGGCAGGGAGCGCGGGCGGCACGGAGCAGCTGGCTTTGGCCCGGAAGGCGGCCGGCATCGTGCTCGGGCGGCTGGGGCGTGAAACGGAGGCGATCCCGCTCCTGGGAAGCGCGCTCGCGATGATCGAGGGCCGGGGCGACCTCGAGGCCGAGGCCGATGTCCTGCAGCTCCTGGCCACCTGCAGGGTGAGGCTCGGGGCGGACGGCGCGGAGGGGGACTTCGCGGAAGCGATCGAACGCTACCGCGCTGCGCGCGGAGGCGCGGGCGAGCCCGGGGCGCAGGAGCTGAAGGCGCTCCTCGGACTCGGGTTCCTCAAGGCCCGCGCGGGCGCAAGGGTCGAGGCGGTCTCGATCCTCGAGGGCGTGCGCGACGCGGCCGCGAGGCGCGGCACCCTCGGCCTCGAAGAGTCTGCGATCTCCCGGCTCGCGATGGTGGCCATCGATGCCGGCGAGCTGGACCGCGCGATCGCTCTCGCGGAGCAGGCGGCGGACCTCGCGCTCCACCTGGGTGACCCGAATCTCCTGCTGGTGGACCAGTGCCGCCTGGCGGACGCGCGGATCCGCTGCGGCCGCGCCGGAGAGGCCGTGACGCTTCTCCAGGAGGCGCTCTCCCGGCCCACCGCCCGAGTCGAGCCCGAAAACGAGGACTACGCGCGAATGCTCCTCGCGAGCGCGTGGATGGAGACCGGCTCCGCCGAGGAGGACCGGGTCCGCTCGCTCCTCGAGGAGAGCCTCGCGCGCTGCCGCGGCCGCATCAAGAGACGCCCGCTCCTGATGGCGCTCGCGCTCGAGCTGGAGCGCAGGTCGCGGCCGGGATGCCGTGACCCGTTCGAGCCCGCGGCCCTCGAGCTCGACGCGGTCGCGGAGGCCACCCGGGAGCCGATCGATCCCGAAGTCCGGATCCGCCGCTCCCTCGCGCGTGCCGAGTGGCGGCTCGCGCGAGGCGACGCCGAGAGCGCCCGGCACGAGGCAGAGGAGGCCGCGGAGGCGGCCCGCTCGGGTGGAGCGCTGGCATTCGAGGCTCGATCGCGCGCGCTGCTCTCGCACTCGCTCGCCCGCGCCGGACGCGACGACGAGGCACGCCTGGCGCTTCAGGAGGGGAGGCGGCTCCTGTCGGAGGCCGCGGACCGGATCGCGGACGAGGACGTGCGGAGCGATTTCCTCCGTTGCCCCGTCTTCTCGCGCCTCGCGGAGGAGCATGCGCCGGGCGGAGGCGGGCCGGACCGCCGCCTCCGGGCGCTCTACGACATGATCCACACGCTGAACTCCGAGACGGACCCCGAGGCGCTCCTCGAGGCGATCCTCGACATGGCACTCGGCGCGGTCGGCGCGGAGCGCGGCATGATCCTGCTCAAGGAGGAACGGGACGGCGCGCCCGGCGACGAGTCCTCGGTGCGGCTCGCGCGCGGGCTCGAAACCGAGACCGAGCGGGACGTCGAGTCGTACAGCCGGAGCGTGGTGGCGGCGGCGGGAGAAGGGCGCTCGCTCCTGGCGCTCGACGCCGGGAGCGATCCCCGCTTCCGGGACCTCCGCAGCGTCAGCCTCTACGGCATCCGATCGCTGATGTGCGTTCCGCTCCGCTCGCGCGGCCGCATCATCGGAACCGTGTATCTCGACTGCAGGCGCGGCGGGGCCCTGTTCACCCCGGACGACCTGCGGTTCGTCGAGGCGTTCTCCGACCACGCCGCCCTCGCCCTCGAGAACACCCGGGCGCGGGCTCGGCTCGAGCGGCGGAATCGCGAGCTCTTGGCGGCCGCGGACGTGCGGACCTCGTTCGCGAGCCTCGTCGGGCGGTCGGCGGCGATGCAGGGCGTGTTCGACCTGATCGAGAAGGTCGCGGCCACGGTTCTACCCGTCCTGATCCAGGGGGAGAGCGGAACCGGCAAGGAGCTGGTCGCCCGCGCGATCCACGCCCACGGGACGCGCCGCCGCCTGACGTTCCTCACCGAGAACTGCGCCGCGATTCCGGAGACGCTCCTCGAGAGCGCGCTGTTCGGTCACGTGAAAGGCGCGTTCACGGGCGCCGATCGCGCCCACCCCGGCCTCTTCGAGCAGGCCGACGGGGGCACGCTCTTTCTGGACGAGGTGGGAGACATGTCTCCGGGGATGCAGGCCCGGCTCCTGCGCGTCCTCGAGCAGGGAGAGGTCCGCCGCGTCGGGGCCGAGACGACCTCGAGGGTCGACGTCCGGGTCCTGGCGGCGACCCATCGCGATCTCGCCGCCTTGAGCAAGGCCGGGCGCTTTCGAGAGGATCTCCTCTACCGCCTTCAGGTCCTCACCATCGAGCTGCCGCCTCTCAGGAAGCGCCCCGGCGATGTCGCGCTCCTCGCGAGCCACTTCCTCTCGCGGATCGCCGCCGAGCGCGGCCGGCCGGCACCTCCGGTCGAGGACGACGTGCTCGCGGCGTTCGAGCGGTACGCCTGGCCCGGCAACGTCCGCGAGCTGCAGAACGCGCTGCAGCGGCTCTCGATGCTCGCAGGCGCAGGACCGATCGGCCTCGACACGATCGAGTCCGACCCTCAGCTGCGACGCATCCTCCTGCCCGTGACGCGGCACAGCGAGCCGGCGTTCTCGCTCAAGACCGGCGAGCGCGAGCAGATCCTGGCGGCCATCGAGGCCGCGCGCGGTAACCGCAAGCGAGCCGCGGCGCTGCTCGGCGTATCCCGCGCGACCCTCTACCGGAAGCTGGGACGCCACCGGATCTGACGCAGAGCCCCGATTCCTCCCGTCCTCAGTCAAGCTGCCGTCCATCTCGATCACGTCGTTGTCCTGGCCGCCAATTCTAATTGTATCAATAATTTAAACTTGATATATGCGTGTGCGATATTACGACTATTGCACATGCGAAACTGCAATATATATTTCACCGCTGAAGGGGATTTCCGAATTTTCGGAGGAACGCATGTAGGCGAGAGCCAAGGAGCTTCTGACCATGAATCCCACTCCGAGACTGCTGCGGCGATGGACGGCCCTGGTCGGGATGTTGATCCTGGCCTTGGGGGCCGGTCCGGCGGTGTACGGAGCGGTGGCGGGCGCGAAAGCCGCTCCGCTTCGGATAGTCGGGCTGACCGTGGGGGGTGGCGGGGTCGAGGTCACGGTCCTCAACCCTGCCCCGGAGCGCCGGCACGGGACGGTCGTCGTCCGGGTCCGGCTGGGGGACCGCGAGATGGACCTGAGAGCGTCCTTCGCGGTCACGGGGGGTCAGAAGATCTCCATTGTCCTTGCTCCGCCGGACTTCGGCCGGCGGATCGTCCCGTGCGGCGTCATCCTCGACGACGGGACGCCTTTCTGATCGCAACGCAGGCGGCGGCCGCGCCGCGGCCGCCGCCAACGGCCGGTCTCCCGTGCCGTGACCTTGCGTCCGGAGTCCGCTGAGGGGAAACTTCCCTGCGCCGGCCAGGAAAGGCTCGCGGTGGGAGGCACCCATTCGGCAGCAGGCGACCACGATCACCCTCGAGACCCGGGGACGGGGCCTCCTCGAATTCACCGATCGGATCGTGGAATGGGTCGGCTCGTCGGGGATCGGCGCCGGGCTCCTGACCCTCCACGTCCAGCACACCTCGGCCTCGCTCCTGATCCAGGAGAATGCCGACCCGACGGTGCGGGCGGACTTCGACCGCTTTCTCGCCCGCTTGGCGCCGGACGGCGACCCGATCTTCGAGCACGACGACGAGGGGCCCGACGACATGTCGGCACACGTCCGCTCGGCGCTGACCGCGACGACGCTCTCTATTCCGGTGGTCGGGGGCCGGCCGGCTCTCGGCACCTGGCAGGGAATCTACCTCTACGAGCACCGGCGGTCGCCGCACCGGCGTCGCGTCGTCGCCCACCTGATCGGGGATTGAGCGAGGGTCGGTCGCTACTTCACGTACGAGCAGCAGTAATCGGCGACCTCGCCCACCTTGAGCTTGAACTTCGAGTTCGCCGGAACCTCGTACGACTGACCGGTGGCGAAGGTGGTCCAGGCCGCGCTCCCGGGCAGGAGCACGTCCATCGAGCCGCCGAGGACCTCCATGACCTCTCGGTCGGCGGTGCCGAACTCGTACTCGCCGGGCATCATGATGCCGAGCGTCTTCTTCGATCCGTCCTGGAACAGGACGGTGCGGCTCGTGACCTTCCCCTCGTAGTAGACGTTGGCCTTCTTGACGATCGTCACCTTCTCGAATCGATCCATCGTCTGCGCTCCTCGTCGGCGAAAAGGGTCAATGTCCCCCGCCCGCGATCATCTTCACGACGTGGGGGAGAATCGGCGACAGGAAGTCCATCCCGTCGCGGACGGCGCTCAAGCTTCCCGGCAGGTTGACGATCAGGGTCGAGCCGCGCAGGCCCGCCAGGCCGCGGGAGAGGCACGCGTGGGCGGTCCGCTTCATCCCGTCCCCTCGGAGCGCCTCGACCAGGCCGTCCGCGCGTCGGTCGACGACCCCGACCGTCGCCTCGGGAGTGCGGTCCCGCGGCGAGAAGCCGGTGCCCCCGGTGGTCAGGATGACGTCGACCTTCAGCTCGTCGGCCCACCGCTTGAGGAGATCCGCGATCTCGTCGGGCTCGTCGGGACGGACCTCGGCCGCGACGATCTCGAAGCCTGCGTCTTCGAGCCGCTCGCGGAGGTGCGGCCCGCTCTCGTCGATCCGGGTGCCTCTCGCGCACCCGTCGCTCACCGTCAGGACGGCGGCCCTCACGGATCCTTCCGGACGGCCGGGACCTCGATCGGGTCGCCTGCCGCGATCGTCCCCGCCTTCGTCACGCGCGCGAAAATCCCCTCGCGGGGCATCACGCAGTCCCCCACCTGGCGCCGAATCTCGCAGCCGAGGTGGCATTCCTTACCGATCTGCGTGACCCTGATCTCGGCCTCGGCGCCGAGGCGCAGGGTGGATCCCACGGGAAGGCTCGCCAGGTCGATCCCCGCGGTCGTCACGTTCTCCCCGAAGTCGCCTGGCGCGAGGTCGAGGCCCGAGGCGGGCATCTTCGCGACGCTCTCGCGGGCCAATAGACTCACCTGACGCTCCCACTCGCCGCCGTGCGCGTCTCCCTCGACGCCGAATCCGGCCACCAGGACCGCACGGCCGACGGGATGCTTGCGCGTACCCTTCGTGTCCGAGACGTTCACCGACACGACGCGCGCGCCCGTGCGTACCGCCGGGGGATCTCCCCGTTCGTCGGGCCGGGAGAGCCTGCGGGCCATGCTCATCCTCCGATCTGGGACATCCCGCGCCCGAGGTTCCCGGCGACGTCGGGCCGGCCGGCCGGCTTCTCCGCGACGGCTTCTCGCAGGAGCTCCCGGAGCCGCTCGCGATCGGGCACGGGCCGGAGCGCGGGCTTGAGATCGATCTCGCGAACGTGGAAGAGGCAGAGGCGAAGATGGCCGTCCGCGGTCAGCCGTAGCCGGTTGCAGCGGTCGCAGAAATGGTCGCTCACCGCGGCGATGAAGGCGAAGCTCCCGGGGGCCCCGGGCAGGCGAAGCGCCCGCTCCGCGGGGCCGTGGCCGGGCGGCCTCGCCGCTTCCTCGAACGGTCCGTGCGCCTCGAGCTTGTCGCGGAACGCGGCGGCCGGCACGAACCACCGGTCCGAGGGGACGGGCCCGATCGGCATGTACTCGATGAACCGCACCACGACCGCGTGGCGGCGGGTGAGATCGAGGAACGGGCCCGGATCGTCGTTGACGCCGCGCAGAAGCACCACGTTGATCTTCACCGGATCGAAACCGGCGGCGACGGCGGACTCGACCCCGGCGAGCGCCTCCGCGAGATCCCCGCCCCGCGTGAGATCGCGGTACCTCGCGGGATCGAGGCTCGTGAGCCCGATGTTGATGCGGGCGAGACCCGCCTCCCGCAAAGGTCCGGCCAGCTCCTCAAGGAGGATGCCGTTCGTGGTGAGGGAGAGGTCGAGGAGCCCCTCGAGCCCGGCGAGTTCGCGAACGAGCGAGACGATCCCGCGGCGCAGCAGCGGCTCGCCGCCGGTCACCCGCGCGCTCGTGATCCCCTCCTCGACCGCGACGCGCACGAGGGCCTGGATCTCCTCGTAGCTCAGGACCTCGCGACGGTCGAGGAGCGGGACGCCCTCCTCCGGAAGGCAGTACCGGCAGCGGAGCTGGCAGCGGTCCGTGACCGAGATCCGGAGGTGGCGGATCGTCCGCCCGGCCGAATCGACGAGCATCAGTCGTCCTCCGCGCGCGGCGCCTTCCCGATACTAGCAGGTCGGTCGCGAGGCTCGGGAATCGCGCCGAGACCCCGGCCCCCCGGCGCGGCGGTCAGCCCTCGTCAGAGGCGTCGAGCACCCGACGGTGGAGGAAGGAGTAGTGCCGCCAGGCGCCCGGCATGTGCGAGCCGATCGACGCGACCACCGTCGCCGCCAGGTACCACTCGAGCCGTGCGGACGGGAGGAGCGCGCCGGCGCCGAGAAGGGCGAGCTTCAGGAGCGCGGCCACGCCGCTCCCCTGGTAGAGGATCGCGAAGCTCTTCCCGAGATCGATGCCCAGGAGCACGACGCCGCTCAACGCCGTGATCGCCATCGGCGCGACCAGGTCGCGCGCCGGGGCCCTCCACGCCACCCCTCCGAGCACGAGGGCCATGGCCGCGATGTGCACGGTGCGGGCGCCGATCTGCCACGCCCGCGCCCCCCGGAGCGCGCGCGGCGGGTGGCGGAAGAGAACGCCTCGCGGCTCCGGCGGCGGACCGCCCGCGCGGGCAGGCCGCCGGCCCGATGCCATCAGACCCCGATTCCGGGGAGGCGCGAGACGGTGGTCCGCTCGGAGGTCGTCTTGCCCTGGGTGAAGTTCATGAGGTAGTCGGGGCCGCCGGCCTTGGAGTCGGTCCCCGAGAGGTTGAATCCGCCGAACGGGTGCACGCCGACCAAGGCGCCGGTGCAGCCTCGATTGATGTAGAGGTTGCCGCAGTGGAACTCGCGCTTGGCGCGGTCGATCCGCTCGATGCTCGACGAGAAGAACGCCCCGGTCAGCCCGTAGCGCGTGTCGTTCGCGGTGTCGAGCGCCTCGTCGATCCCGTCGACGGTGATGACCGCCAGCACCGGCCCGAAGATCTCCTCCTGGCCGAGGAACGAGCGCGACTCGACCCCGTCGAAGATCGTCGGGGCGACGAACCAACCGGGACGGTCCATGGCGTGCCCGCCCAGGACGAGGCGCGCCTCCTTCCTGCCGGTCTCGATAGCCTCGAGGATCTTCGCGTGCGCCCCCCGGTTCGCCACGGGCCCCGTGAAGACGCACGGGCCCTCCCAGGGGTCTCCAGCCGGTAGCTTGCCCGCCTTCTCGACGAGCATCTCGACCAGCCGGTCCTTGACGCGCCGGTCGACGATGGCCCTCGAGCACGCCGAGCACTTCTGTCCCTGGAAGCCGAACGCGGAGCGCACGATGCCGGCGGCCGCGGCGTCGAGATCGGCGGTCTCGTCCACGACGATCGCGTCCTTCCCGCCCATCTCCGAGACGTACCGGGTCATCCATCGCCGTCGCGGATCCGGCCGGGCGGCGATCTCGTGGATCCTCAGGCCGACGTCCGCGGACCCGGTGAACGAGACGAAGCGGATCTCGGGGTGCGTGACGAGATGGTCCCCGATCTCGCCTCCCCCGCCCGGCACGAGGTTGATCACGCCGTCGGGGATCCCCGCCTCGCGCGCGAGGCTCACGAGCTTCGAGGCGATCACGGGGGTGTCCGAGGAGGGCTTGACCAGAACCGCGTTGCCGCTCACGACCGCGGCGGTCGTCATGCCGGCCAGGATCGCGAGGGGGAAATTCCAGGGCGAGATCACCGCGCCCACGCCCAGCGGGATGTAGTAGTAGCAGTTGTCCTCGTTCGGGAGGCGGGTGAGCGGCTGGAACTGGAAATGCCTGAGCGCCAGCCGCGCGTAGTACTCGCAGAAGTCGATCGCTTCGGCGATCTCGGCGTCGGCCTCGTACCAGTCCTTGCCGATCTCGTAGGCGAGCAGCGCGACGAAGTCGAACCGGTCGCGTCGGATGAGGGCGGCGAGGCGAACCAGCGTCTCGGCCCGCGCCTCGGGATCGGTGCGGGCCCAGCCGGTCCAGGCCTTCTTCGCCTCCGCGATCGCCTCGTCGACTTGGGCACGCGTGCAGCTCGCGACGTGGCCGACGACGAGATCGGGGCGCGCCGGGCAGACCGACGCGATCCACTTCCCGCTCTCGACTTCCCTCCCGCCGATGATCGCAGGGTACCGCCCGTCGAGGCGCCCCTCGAGCGCCCGGATCGCCCGCTCGGCGCCCCTGGCGTTCTCCTCCTTGCCGTAGTCGCGAATGGCATCGTTCGTGAATCGGCTGCAGAACATGGAGTCCTCCACGGCGGGAAACGAAAGCGGACAGTTTACTCTTCTTTCGCACTCGCGTCACGGCGCGACGGAAGCGGGGACCGCGCTCACCGCGCGGGACGAATGGGGACTCGAGCAGTCCGAATTTGCGCCCATTTCGGAGGAAAACGCGATGCGCGCGGCACGGCGAAACCCCGCGCCGTGTGGCATACTACCCGGCCCTAAACCGAAGCGAGCGGCTGGATGCGGACGGCCATGCGCTGTGCGCGCATCGTCACGCGAAATCCCACGCAGTCGCGTAATAGTCCGCAGCCGAGCGGAGAACGGAGACGCGATGGAGCTCATGGAGATGAGGGCCGCCCACCGGCTGCTCGCCTCGTTCGACTACCCGTCGGGGCACGTGGAGCGCGGCTACGCGGGAAGGACGCTTCACGTCGACCTCACGGAGAACCGGATCGAGGCCAGGCCGGTCACCCAGTACATGAAGGACGTCTTCACGGGCGGAAAGGGGTTCGACCTGTACTTGATGTGGAAGTCCATCCCGGGCCCCATCGCGTGGGACGACCCGCGGAACGGGCTCTACTTCTCCGCCGGTCCCCTGGGCGGCACGCCCTACTTCTCGGGCTCGGGCAAGTGCCTCGTCACGGGGATCTCCCCGACGACCGGCTCCGTGATGGACTCGAACGTGGGCGGGCACTTCGGGCCGCTGCTCAAGTTCGCGGGCTTCGACGCGCTGGAGGTGAAAGGGAAGGCCTCGGAGTTCGTGCTCCTCGTCATCGACGGGGACGAGCACCGGGTGACGATCGAGACGGCGCCGCACGAGGCGTTCAACAGCTATGACGTCGCCCGGCAGCTCCACCGCATGTACGCGAGGAGCCCCGAGGAGATGCAGAGCCTCTCGGTCGTCTCCGCCGGCCAGGGCGCGCTGCACACCCTGATCGGCTGCCTCAACGTCTCGTTCTACGACTGGAAGCGCAGGGAGCCCCGTCTCAAGCAGGCGGGCCGGGGAGGCCTCGGCACCGTGATGATGGACAAGAAGCTCAAGGCGATCGTCGCCAAGTCGGTCGAGAACCGTCCCCGCTGGTCCCTGGCGGTCGAGGCGCCCTGAGCGCGACAGGAGTCCTTCCATGGGATGCGCGGTTTGCCAGGACATGCTCGAGGTCGACGCGATCGTCGACGGGTGGGGTGCCGATGACGAGTTCGTCATCGAGATGCTGCAAGGGGTGCAGGGACGGTTCCGCTACCTGCCCCAGGCGGCGCTCGAGCGGATCTCGGAGCGCACCGGCGCCGACATGGGCCGGCTCTACCACATCGCCACGTTCTTCAAGGCCTTCTCCCTGGAGCCCCGCGGGGAGATCGCGATCCAGGTCTGCACCGGCACGGCCTGCCACGTCCAGGGCTCGGCCCGCGTGCTCGACGCGTTCAGCCGCGAGCTCGACGTGAAGCCGGGCAAGAGCACGAGCGACCTCAAGTTCAGTCTCGACGGCGTCCGGTGCCTCGGCTGCTGCGGCCTGGCGCCGGTGGTGACCATCGGGTCCGAGCTGATCGGCGGGGTGGACTCCTCCAAGGTCGCCCGCCTCCTCAAGAAGCACGGCAGGTCCGCCGCCGGCTCGACGAGGAAGACGGCCAAGGCCGGGGCGGAGGAGGGAGCCAATGCCTAGGGCGACGCTCGACAACCTCGATGCCCTGAGGGAGCAGGCCGAGCAGGGCCACGCCGCGTACCGGGCGATGCTCATGGTCTGCGCCGGGACCGGCTGCGTGTCGGCCAAGTCGCTGCCGATCCGCGACCTGCTTCGGGAGGAGATCGACCGCCGCGGGCTCGGGAGCGCCATCAAGGTCGTCGCCACCGGCTGCAACGGGTTCTGCGCGCACGGACCGATCTGCGTGGTGGAGCCCGAGGGGGTGTTCTATGAGCGGCTCGTGGCCTCCGCGGTGCCGGAGCTGATCGAGTCGCACTTCGTGAAGGGCAAGCCCCTCGAGAAGTTCCTGTACCGGAAGAACGGGAAGGAGCGTCCGATCCCCCTGGAGAAGGACATCGAGTTCTTCGCCAAGCAGCAGTGCCTCGCCCTCAGGAACCGCGGCAAGATCGATCCCGAGGACATCGCGGACGCCATCCGCGCCGGCGCCTATCGCGGGATCCACAAGATCCTCGAGCAGGGGACCGAAGGCGACGCGATCGTGGCGCAGATCATCCGGTCCGGCATCCGCGGGCGGGGCGGAGGAGGGTTCCCGACCGGGCTCAAGTGGAAGACCTGCCTCGAGGCGGCGCAGAGGCGCGCCGTCCGGCCGTTCGTCGTCTGCAACGCCGACGAGGGCGACCCCGGCGCGTTCATGGACCGCAGCATCGTCGAGGCCGATCCCCACGCGGTCCTCGAGGGGATGCTGATCGGCGCCCGGGCCGTCGGCGCGACGGAAGGGTTCGTCTACATCCGACTCGAGTACCCGCTGGCCCTCGAGCGGCTTCGCAAGGCGATCGCCGAGGCCCGCGCATGGGGGCTCCTCGGGAAGGGGATCCTGGGCACCGACATGGAGTTCGACGTCAGGATCCACCAGGGGGCGGGCGCGTTCGTGTGCGGCGAGTCCACGGCGCTGATGGCCTCGATGGAAGGCCGCCCCGGCGAGCCGCGCGCCAAGTACGTCCACACGGTGGAGTACGGCTACCGCAACCAGCCCACGGTCCTCAACAACGTGGAGACCTGGGCCAACATCCCGCAGATCATCCTGCGCGGCCCGGAGTGGTTCGCGTCGATCGGCACCGGGGACGTGTCGGAGTCGCCGTGGAGCGGCAGCTCCGGAACGAAGGTCTTCTCCCTCGTCGGGAACGTCAGGAACTCCGGGCTCGTCGAGGTCCCGATGGGGATCACGCTCCGCGAGATCGTGTTCGACATCGGCGGCGGGATCCCCGACGGGCGCACGTTCAAGGCCGTGCAGACCGGCGGCCCCTCCGGCGGCTGCCTGCCCGCGTCGAAGCTCGACCTGCCGGTGGACTTCGACACGCTCGTCGAGGCGGGCTCCATGATGGGCTCCGGCGGCATGATCGTCATGGACGACCGGACCTGCATGGTCGACGTGGCGCGCTACTTCGTCGATTTCCTCTGCGACGAGTCGTGCGGCAAGTGCACGCCGTGCCGCGAGGGGCTCGTCAACCTCCGCGAGGTCCTGACCCGCATCACGCGGGGGGAGGGACGCGAGAGCGACCTTAACCTGCTCGAGGACCTGGGCGCGGTGCTCGCCGACGGCTCGCTCTGCGGGCTCGGCCAGACGGCGGCCAATCCGGTCCTGTCCACGCTCCGCAACTTCCGGGAGGAATACGAGGCCCACATCCACGACCGCCGCTGCCCCGCGGGAATCTGCAAGGAGCTGGTGAGGTACTCGATCGCCTTCGAGTGCACCGGGTGCGGGGCCTGCGTCAAGGTCTGCCCGACGAACGCCATCGCGGGCGAGCCGAAGAACCTCCACCTGATCGACGAGGTGCTGTGCATCAAGTGCGGAACCTGCATGGACGTCTGCACGTTCGACGCCGTGAAGGTCCGGTGAGGTCGAGAGGAAACCCCAGATGATAGAGGTCATGATCGACGGCAAGACGACCGAGGTCGCCCCCGGCACGACGATCCTCGCGGCCGCGAAGAAGCTCGGGATCTCGATCCCCGCGCTCTGCGACAGCGAGATGGTCGAGCCGTACGGCGCCTGCCGGGTGTGCAGCGTCGAGATCGACGAGGGGCGTCGCAAGCGCATCGTCACCGCCTGCAATTACCCGCTGAACAAGCCGGCGGAGGTTTCCACGGCGAGCGACCGAGCGCTCCGGGTCCGCCGGCTCGTCCTCGAGATGATGCTCGCCCGCTGGCCCAACGTGAGGGTGGTTCGGGATCTGGCGCTGGAGGCCGGTATCGACGGCGCGCGGTTCGTCCACCCGAGGCGCAACGAGAGCGAGCACGCCTGCATCCTCTGCGGCCTGTGCGTGCGCCTCTGCCACGAGGGGGTCTGGCACCGGATCCTCGCCTTCGAGGGGCGCGGCGACTCCCGCAAGGTGACGATGCCCTACGGGAAGCAGCCCAAGGAGTGCGTCGGCTGCATGCAGTGCGCCTCGATCTGCCCGACGGGAGCGATCCGGTTCACGAGCGACCCGAACCACCCCGTGGACGCCGAGCGCATCCGGCGGGCCGGCTCGGAGCTCACCCGGGAAGTGCTGGTGCTCGACAAGAGCCAGTGCCGCATGCGCGAGGCCGGCACGGCGCACCTCGTCGAGATCATGAACGACTACGATCTCCTCCCGGTGATGAACTACAAGTTCGGAGCGCACGCCGACACGCACAAGATCGCCTCGGACAAGTTCGTCAAGATCTTCTCCCAGGGGGTGGCCGACGGCTGCGCCCTCGGCTGCGACATGGCGTGCGCCAAGGCCGTGGAGGGCCACGAGCTCCGCACCGGACCCGACAAGGGCCAGAGCGTCCTGGTGGACGGTCCCGAGTACGAGACCGCCTCGGGCTGCGGCAGCAACATCGGGATCTTCGAGCCGTGGGCGATCGTGGAGATCAACTACTACTGCGACCACTACGGCGTCGACACGATCTCCTTCGGCACGCTGATGGCCTTCGTCATGGAGTGCTTCGAGGCGGGGATCCTGAACGAGGAGCGGACGGGCGGCATCGACCTTCGCTTCGGCAGTGTCGAGGGCACCCTCGAGGTGCTTCACCAGATGGGGCGCGGGGAGGGGTTCGGCCTCATCGCGGGGCAGGGGATCCGCCGGATGAAGCGGATCTTCGTCGAGCGCTTCGGCGCGGACCCGGCGTTCGTCCAGGACATCGGCATGGAGGCGAAGGGGCTCGAGTACTCCGAGTACGTGACCAAGGAGTCGCTGGCCCAGCAAGGGGGGTACGGGATCGCCCTCAAGGGGCCGCAGCACGACGAGGCGTGGCTCATCTTCATGGACATGGTGAACAAGCAGATCCCGACGTTCGAGGACAAGGCGGAGGCGCTCCACTACTTCCCGATGTGGCGCACCTGGTTCGGGTTGAACGGCCTCTGCAAGCTCCTTTGGAACGACGTCGAGCCGGAGGACAACGCCGAGTCCGGCGCGCCGGCGAAGGTGCCGAGGCACGTTCAAGGATACTGCGAGTTCGTCGCCGGGATGACCGGCCGCGAGGTCACCCCCGACGATCTCATCACCCAGAGCGAGCGGGTGTACAACTTCCAGCGGATCTTCAACCTGAAGATGGGCTACGGCCGGCGCCGGCACGACGCGATCCCCTACCGGTCGCAGGGGCCCGTCACGGCCGAGGAGTACCTCTCGCGCCAGGACCGGTACGACAAGCAGCTCCGGGAGGAGATCGGCGTCGATCCTGCGACGATGACCCTCGACGAGAGGCGCGCCGCGCTAAGGCGGCACCGCGAGGGTCGCTACCAGAAGCTCCTCGACGCGGTCTACAAGCGGCGCGGCTGGACGCCCGACGGGATCCCCACCCTCGCCAAGGCGCGCGCCCTCGGCATCGACAAGGTCGAGGGGCTCGTGGAGCTCCTGGCGGCGCACGGCGTCACGGAATAGCCATGACGCTCACGGTCAACGGCGAGCCGCATCCGTGGCGAGAAGGGCTCACGGTCGCGGCGCTACTCGAAGAGAAGACCTTCTCGTTCCCGCTCAAGATCGTCCTCGTGAACAAGCGTCTCGTCAAGAAGGGCGAGCAGTCCGCGACGCTTCTCGAGGACGGGGACGTCGTCGAGGTGGTCCACCTGATCGGCGGCGGCTGATCTCCCGAGTCCTCGACTCGATTCCGTCCCGAGGAGGGCTCATGACGATGCGCCCGATCGCGATCTCGGTTCTCGCGGCTCTCCTGCTGCTCCCGGCCTCCCACGCGGCGGACTCGCTGATCCTCGCCACCACGACCAGCACCCAGGACTCGGGTCTCCTGGACGTCCTCATTCCCGCCTTCGAGGCCCGATTCCCGATCAAGGTCAAGACGATCGCCGTCGGCTCCGGCGAGGCGATCGCGATGGGGCGGCGAGGAGACGCCGACGTCCTCTTGGTCCACTCGAAGGCGGCCGAGGACGCGTTCATGGCCGAGGGGTTGGGCTCGCTCCGCCTCGACGTCATGTACAACGATTTCCTGGTGGTCGGACCGCCCGCCGACCCCGCCGGGGCGAAGGGCCTCGAGGCCGCCGAGGCGCTCGAGAAGATCGCCGCGGCCAGGGCGACGTTCGTCTCCCGCGGCGACCAGTCCGGCACGCACGTCAAGGAGCTGGCCCTCTGGAAGAAGACGGGGGTCGACCCGGCGGGGAAGGACTGGTACGTCTCGACCGGCCAGGGCATGGGCGAGACGGCGCGCATCGCCTCCGAGAAGCGGGCCTACACGCTGATCGACCGGGGGACGTATCTGGCGATGAAGGCGAAGCTCGACCTGGCGCCCGTGGCGGAGGGCGACGAGGACCTCCTCAACTCCTACCGCGTGATCGTCGTCGATCCGGAGAAGCATCCGAAGACCCATGCCGCCGCGGCCCGGAGATTCGCCGAGTGGCTCGTCAGCCCCGGGACCCAGAAGATGATCGGCGAGTTCGGACGCGAGAGGTACGGCCGGTCCCTGTTCGTCCCGGACGCGAAGTGACCTCGATCGCGGAGGCGGTCCGTTCGGCCCTCGCCGTTCGCGGTGAGCTCGCCGGCATCCTCGCGCTCTCGCTCTTCGTCTCGGGCGCGGCGGTCGTCGCCGCCATGGCCCTCGGCGTCCCCGCCGGGATCGTCCTCGCGCTCCGCCGCTTCCCCGGGCGACGAATGCTGGTCACGCTGGTCAACACCGGGATGGGGCTTCCGCCGGTCGTGGTGGGGCTCTTCGTGTTCCTCCTGCTCGCGCGCTCGGGACCTCTCGGCGCGCTCGAGATCCTCTACACGCCGTGGGCGATGATCCTGGCCCAGATCGTCATCGCCACTCCCCTCGTGACCGGCATCACGCTGGCCGCGATCCAGGGACTCGACCCGCGCGTCCACCTGCAGATCCTCTCGCTCGGCGCCTCGAGGCTCCAGGTCCACTGGAAGCTCGTCCAGGAAGCGCGGCTCTCGCTCGTGGCGGCGCTCGCGGCGGGGTTCGGCTCGATCATCTCCGAGGTCGGCGCCGTCATGATCGTGGGGGGGAACATCAAGGGGCAGACGCGGGTGATGACCACGGCGATCGTCCTCGAGACGCGGCAGGGGGAATTCGCGGCCGCGGTCGTCCTCGGCGTGATCCTGCTGGCGCTGACCATGCTGTTCAACTGGCTGTTCACCTGGATCCAGCAGAGGCAGAAGGGATGAGCCTCCTTCGCCTCGAGGACGTCGGGGTCTCCGTCTCGGGCCACCCGATCCTGGACCTGCCCGCGCTGGGCGTGGAAGAGGGGGAGATCCACGTCGTCCTCGGCCCGACGGGCGCCGGCAAGAGCACGCTCCTGCGCGTGATGAACCTGCTCCAGCGGCCGGATCGCGGAGCGATCTTCTGGCGGGGCGAGAGGATCCCGTGGCCCGCTCCCCTCGCGCTGCGCCGCCGCATGGCGATGGTCTTCCAGTCCCCGCTGCTCTTCTCCGGCAGCGTTCTCGACAACGTCGCGTACGGCCTCAAGATCCGCGGGGAGCGGGGGGCGCGCGCCCGCGCGAAGGCGGAGGCGATGCTGCGTCGCATCCACATCGATCATGCGGCGCGTCAGCGGGCCTCGACGCTGTCCGGAGGCGAAGCGCAGCGGGCCGCCATTGCCCGTGCGATGGTGCTCGACCCCGATCTCCTCCTCCTCGACGAGCCGCTCTCCGCCCTCGACGAGCCGATCCGCGAGCACCTCCTCGAGGAGCTCCGCCAGATCGTCCGGGAGCGGCGGATCACCTGCGTGTACGTGACCCACGAGCAGTCCGAGGCCTTCGCCCTCGCCGACCGGATATCGATCCTGGGCGTAGGGAAGCTGCTTCAGACCGGGGCACCGGAAGAGGTCTTCTACCGCCCGAGTGGACGCGCCGTCGCGGAGTTCCTGAAGACCGGGAACATCCTCTCCGGGGAGATCGTCGCCCGTGACGGAAACCTCGCGCGGGTCCGGATCGGCGGCCGGACGTTCTGGGCTTCGTCCGATCTCCCGCCCGCGAGCCGCGTGCTCGCCTGCATCCGACCCGAAGAGATCCATCTGACCCGGAACGGGGACGCGGGCGCCAACCGGCTCGACGGCACCGTGACCGCGCTCCTCAACGGGGGGCCCACGATCAAGATCGAGATCGACTGCGGCTTCCCCGTCTCGGCCCTGGTCACGCGAAGGACGGTCCGGGAGCTCGACCTCCGGCGCGGCGAGCGTGTCGGCCTCGCCTTCGAGCCGGTGACCGTGCACTTGATACCGGACGAGGAGACGCAGAGTATGGCCGCGGATCCGTCGACCGGGAGGCTTCCTCCATGACCCTGAGCGGCGACGAACGGTACTCGCGGCAGGTCCTGTTCTCGCCGATCGGCGCGGAAGGCCAGGAGCGCATCCGCGCCGCCCGCGTGCTTCTCGTCGGGTGCGGCGGCCTGGGCGGCGAATCGGCGAGCCTGCTCGCGCGCGCCGGGGTCGGGCTCCTCAGGATCGTGGACCGCGACGTCGTGGACCTCTCGAATCTCCAGCGGCAGGCCCTCTTCGACGAGGAGGACGCCCGCGACTCTCTGCCGAAGGCGGTCGCCGCGGCCCGCCGCATCGGTCGGATCAACTCGGACGTCGCCGTCGAGCCGGTCGTGGCGGACGTCCACGCCGGGAACATCCTCGGCCTCCTCTCCGGCATCGACCTGGTCGTGGACGGCTTCGACAACTTCGAGGGTCGGTTCCTCCTCAATGACGCGTGCGTCCGGCAGGGCTTGCCCTGGGTCTACGGCGCCTGCGTCGGCGCGTCGGGGGTCAGCACGCTCGTCGTCCCGGGGCGGACGGCTTGCCTCCGCTGTATTCAGCCGGACCTGCCGGCGGCCGGAGCGGCGCCCACATGCGACACGGTGGGGATCCTCGGACCCGCCGCCCACCTCGTCGCGTCGCTCCAGGTCGCGCAGGCGCTCCGCTGGATCGTGACCCGGGAGGCGCCCGAGCCGGCGGTGCTCCTGAGCGCGGATGTCTGGACCCCGAGTCTGCGCCGGACCGACCTGCCCCCCCGCGACGCGCTGCCGCGATGTCCGTGCTGCGTCGAGCGCCGGTTCGAATTCCTCGACGCGGCCACGAGCCCGGCCGAATCGCTCTGCGGGCGGGACGCCGTCATGGTGCGCTCCCTCGCCGGGTCGCCGCCGAGCTTCCCCGAGATCGCGGCGAGGCTCAGGCCCCTCGGCGAGGTCCTCGTCAACGCCTTCG
>JAIQFR010000018.1 GCA_020073205.1 Terriglobia bacterium | reverse complement strand
ACATCCCGTCCTCCTACTCGCGGCCTTCGGCCGCCAGAAGAAGGAGGGAATTTCTCTACCGATTTACGCCCTCAAACCCGGAAGGATTTCGGAGAGGAAAACAAGCACCGACCTGCTCCAGCTCGGCGAGGACCGCGGCCAGTTTCTCCTCGTCCCACTCGCCGGAGATCTTGTTGAGCGCGAGGTTGAGTTGCCGCTCGGACGGGTCGTCCAGGTCCACGTAGACGACCGGGAGCGTGTCGATCCCCTCGGCTTCGGCGGCCCTGACCCGCTGGTGGCCGCCCACGATGTGGCCCGAGCGCTTGTTGACCACGATCGGCTCGACGGTGCCGAAGAACCGCAGGGACCGGCGGAGGGCGTCCAGATCGTGGTCGCTGATCCGCCTCGGGTTGTAGGGAGCGGCCATTCCGGCCAGTTGCGTGGTAGAAACATGCTCAATTTGCATGGGTTTTGACCCCGTTTCAGGCCCGCTTCAAACGGCCCTCGTTCTCGAAAGCGGGCGCAATATCAATCCATTTCCTCATACCCCCCCCTATGGCAAAACCCGCGGCCGCGTGCGTGCGACCAGGCGCGCGGAAACGGCCGCATTTCCTAGAGTTTGAGGTCCCCTCCCCCTCGCGCTCACGCTCTCGCCTTCTTCGCCACGGACTCCACCATCGTCTTCGCGCTGTGACATGAATGGCAGAGTGCTTGGAGGTTTCGAGGATCGTCCGAACCGCCAGCTCGCTTCGACATGATGTGGTCGACGTCGGTCGCTCGCTGTCCGCAGCCGCGGCACACGTGGTTGTCGCGTCGGAGGATCTCCTTCCTCAGTGTGAGCCACGCGCTCGTGTAGCCGCGCTCTCTCATGCTTGGACGGTTCGCGTCCTGCCGTCGGTACTCGTCGCTCTGGTGTTCGGGACAGAACCTCTCGTGGCTCAGCGCCGGGCACCCAGGCCAGCGGCACGGCGTGGCAGGTCGGCTCGGCATTCCGCACTCCTTCCGTGCCTCACGGTAGTCCGTCCTTGCGTTGCAGATCCGCTACCCCGACCTCGATACGCTGCTCGTTGTGCAGGATCTCGATGAGTCGCTTCGTGTAGTCCGCCTCGCGGGCCAGACGTTCGAGTTCCCACGGTGCCTTCTCGCCCAGACGTCGCAGGCGCCAGTAGTGGCGGTTGCAGTAGGTCCGGCTTCGCCTTACGAGGAAGCGCACGCCGCACACGGCGCAGCGGGCGATCATCGCCACACCCTCGCCTCTGCGGAGTCGCCCCACATTCGCCTCAGAAATGCTCGCGAATTCCCTTGATCACTCGCGAAACCGGGCGCACTCATGACCATGCAACGACGCGAAGGAGAACGACGATGGCCACTAAGCCAAAGACCCCACGGAAGGCGACGAACAACACGATCGCGGAAATCGCTCGGGCCCACCTCGCGATCAACACCCTTGAGACCCGGAACAGCGACGCGCTGGACTTCCACGACGTGGCGGTGTGGAAGGTCAATGCCGCGCTCGAGGCGGCATACGCTGCAGGCATCGCCGCCGCCACCACCAGGGACGAACGGACCACCGATCAGAAGATCGACGCCTTGAGGCCCGGCGGAACCATCGAGCTCTCCCGGAACGACGACGGCACGCGGGTGTTCGCCGAGCGGAGCGGCAACGGCAGGATGCTGCGGATCGTCCGGGAGTTCACGGACGGAACGCAAATCCTCGGCTACGACATCATCCTCGATGAGGTCTGGTAGAGGGAATCCACGATGGCCAAGATCATCAGCCCGAATCGGCACCAGCAGCCGCACGACCTGAAACCCGGCGAGCAGTTCGATGCCGCGTGCATCTACATCAGCGACCGCGGCGCCGTGTACTGCGGGGCGCATGTCGGAACGGAAGCGTCGTTCACCCCATGGGCGTGGAGTTGCCTCGGGTTGGGGACGACGTTCACGAACCCCGATGACGGGATCGTCTTCGCTTGCGAGACGTGCTACCCCCGCGGCTTCCGCGCCGGACGCTGACCCGTGAACGACCGCTCTTCCATCCGCGGGTGCCGTCGAGAGGCGGCGATCATCTATCTGGATCGACCTGTCTGCGAAGTTCATTGGAATCGATATGCCGCGGACGACGCGCCTCCCGCACGGCTGAGGATGGTCCTCGGCCTCGGGGCGGACGCGTCCACCGCGACGGAGGTTGACATGGCCGAGACCAAGAAGTCCGAGACGAAGACTGCGAAAAAGGGCAAGGCCGAGAAGAAGGCGAAGACCCCCAAGGCGGAACGAACGCCGAAGGATCCGGAGGCGACCAAGGTATTCGCGTTCCGGCTCACCCCGGCCGAGAGCGCCGCGATCCACAAGACCGCGGGGCCTCGGAACGCGACCCGGATGGTCCGCGCCATCGCCGTCGCGTTCGCCAGCGAGGACGAGGCGGCGTTCAAGGCGGTCTTGAAGGAAGCCAAGGAAGCGCGACAGTAGCCTCCACCCTTCCCCGACGGCCCGCCGGTGGTGACGCTGGCGGGTCGTTGTCTCTGCGCCGCCTCGTATCCCGCCCGAAGCTCCGATCCGCCGCACGCTAATCATCGATGCGAGTGTAGCGGCCAATCATTTACAAACAAGGCGTTTTCAGAGGCTCGGAGGCTCCACCTGTCTATCGAGTCTATGGTGATAAACTGTGTCTATGCATGCAGCACGGACTGTGGAGATCGATGCCGATTTCGTGCTCCGCGAGATGACCGGTCCCCCCAAGGACTTGCCCAAGTCAGACGCTGGCCACGCCATGCCAATGGAGATCGCACTGCTGCAGCACTTCGCTGAATCGCGCGGGTTCGACCCATTTACCCCGCCGCCGCAGGTGTCCGAGGTATCTCCACCGCCCGATTCCTCGCCGGGCCTTTACGTGTTGCCTGACCTGCCGACGGAGCGACCCTCGCCGCGACAATGCCGCTACTCGATAGGCGTCGATGCCAGTATTCCCGCTCGGTACTTCCAGGTGGTCGTCAGGATTCCCAAGCTGCCGAGCGTCGAACTGAGATGCGTCGCAAGGCCCAGCGCCCACTACTTGTTTCTTGCAGCGTACATGCTCTATCCGCCTGAAATGCGGATGGAGGCTGGTTTCGACTGTTATCACGTTCGGGTCGTGGGGTTGACGGACGATCTTCCCATTGCAGATGTGATTCGAGCGCTATCCCTGGAAGAGATCGGCGCATTATTACGGCTGGAGCGCGGCCCAGGAAAGCCGCATTGGGGTGACTTGCGACCTTTGCTGAGGACCGTCGTGATCGAGTCGGCCGGAGGCGCCGCGGTTCACGAGATCAACATGGGCCGTGGCAAGATCCGAGTCGAGCTCGATCCGGCCCGATTACGCGACGCTTCGGCGGTAGATCGGGCCGCCGTCCGCGCGCGGCTCCAGGCAGTCGAGGGCGAGATCGAGCTTCCTCCCGGGAACCGCCCGTGGTATGGCGGAAAGACTATCAAGGAAGCGTATCGGAAGATGATCCCGATCTGTACCTCCATCCTCACCGATGCCCGCGCCCGCGGTAGGCAAAACTTCTTTCACCTGAATGCCGTGGAATCCATGGTGCGCAAGCGGGCCGTAGGCAATCCGATGCTTCAAGAGGCGATCGCAAGAGTGCTTTGGGAGTCTTCGCGCCTTCCCTCGGCGAAGGCGCTCGCGCTTCGAAGTCTCGCCATCTCCATGGGATTGACGGTCGACTGGGTTCGCCGCGTAACTCGGGAGTAATCCGCGGTCAATCCTCCCATGTAACAAACCGCTGGCGTGGTATCTCTCCAGACGTGGCCGATGTCTTTCGGCCCGACCGGAGGATGTCATGTCGATCGCTCTTCTCACGGCTCGCGATGTCGCGAGGATCCTCAACGTCCGTCCCGTCACGGTATACGCGGCCGCGTCAACTGGCCGACTCCCGAGCGTCCGGCTTTGGAAAGGCAAGCGCCGAAGCCTTGTGCGTTTCCGGGCCGAGGACATCGACGCATTCATCCGCAACCGGACGGAATCCCAGGATCGCCGAGTCGACTGATGCCCGCGTTCTTTCCCGAAGGGACCATCTTCGAAGTGGCCCGTGCTGCCGGCCGCGAGTTCACGAGGCTGAGCTCCTCCGGGGAGATGGCCATCCAGTGCCCCCGGGCCGAGAACCACCGCCACAACGACGCGCATCCGTCGTGCCGGCTGAACTCGGAGAAGAACACGTGGTTCTGTGATCCCTGCGGCCGCGGCGGCGGCGTAGCAGAACTCGCCGGGCTACTCGGCGTGGACCTCTCGACGATCACTGGAACCAAGATCCCCGACGCGTCGATGCCGAAGGCACGCCCTCGAGCCTCGGCAAAGCGCGTTCTTCACTTCGTCTCAAACGGTCCAGTCTCCGCCAACACGCAGCTTTGGTTCAGGAACTCGCTCAGCAAGGCCTACACCGCGGAAGCCTGGCGGGCACTCGGCGTTGAGGAAGGGACCATCGACGACCAACTGGCGATCGCGTTCCCCCTCCCGAGCGGTGGGTACAAGGTCTGCCTGTACCGACGCCCTGATCCGAAGCGACGCAAGCCTTACACGTTCTGGTTTGCGGACGGCGGTAAGACCGACCTGCTGCTCGTGGGAGATGGCAACGAGGTGCTCCTCGTAGCTGGCGAATGGGACATGCTGGCCGCGCTATCGGCCGGCATCAACTGCGTTGCCACGGGAACGGGAGGGGAAGGCGCCTGGAAGGTCGAGTGGTCGAAGCAACTCGCCGGGAAGCGTGTTCTCATCACCTACGACGTCGATCCAACGGGTCACGCCGGAACCCAGATGGTCGTGGAAGCCCTCCAGGGATTCGCCCGAGAGGTCTACGCAGTACGCTTACCGCTTTCGGGCGACATCGAGACCGACGGCAAGGACCTCAGCGACTTTCTCGCCGTTGCCGGTCCCGAGGGACTGCGTGCACTGCTCGAAGAGACCCGCCAGAAGGGACCGATTCCTGCGGCTGCGAAGTCGGCGGACCAGGAACCTAAGGGACCAGCCTCCATTCCGTCCCGTCTCGCCGAGATTGAACAGATCCTGAAGTTCGTACCGGCCGATGCGAATGAGGCCTTCAAGCTGAGTGTCTTCGCGCGTCTCCTCCCAATCCTCGCGGCTCTCGACCCTGTCGCTCAGGATCTGGCGGCCAAGCAGGTGAAGACGAAGTTGGGGATCTCGATGGCCGCCATCCGGAAGGAGATCGAGGCCGCCGGTTCCAGATCCAGCCAGGAATCGAGGTCCACGCCGGAGGAGACCGAGATCTCGGAGGAGTCTCGCGCCCTGCTTCGCGACCCGAATCTCGTCCGCAGGTTCTTGGACGACACCACCACGCTCGGCGTTGTCGGCGAAGCACGCAACAAGGTGAACCTGCTCCTCGCCATGACGTCCCGGCGCTGTGAAAAGCCCATGAACGTCGTGGTGAAGGGAGAGAGTGCGGCGGGGAAGAACCACGTGGCGGAAGGTGTGGCCTCCTGCTTCCCGGTCGCCGACGTGGTGCGGGCGACGAATCTCTCGCCGCAGGCTCTCAGTTACTGGGACGGCGATCTGTGCCACCGCATCCTCCTGATCTGTGAGGTCGAAGGAGCGGACCGTGCCGAGTACACGCTTCGAGTCTTGCAGTCGGAGGGAAATCTGACCGTCTACTACGTGACGAAGGTCGGAGGGGAACTCAAGACGATCGAGAAGACCGTGAAGGGACCCGCCGCCACGATCACGACGACCACCAGAGATTCCCTACATCCCGAGAATGAAACCCGGCTCGTCGAGATCGCCATTGATGAGAGCGAGGAGCAGACTCGTCGCATCATCGAGTTCCAAAAGCAACAAAGAATGAAGGGCGCGGATCCGGAGCAGGCCGCGGTGATACGGGACATGTGGCGCGGTGCTCAGGCCGCACTCGAAACCGTCCCGGTGATCATTCCTTTCGCCGAGTTGATCACCTTCCCGACAAAACAGGTCCGGGCCCGAAGGGACTTTCCGAAGCTGATGACGCTCGTCGAGGTGTCTGCCTTCCTCCACCAGTTCCAACGCGAGCGGATGGAGGTGGGCGGTCGGAGCTACATCGTCGCCGACATCAGGGACTATGCCCTCGCCTACGATCTCGTCCACGGCTTCCTCGAGCGGGTGCAGTCCGGCCTCAGCGACCGCGAGGTCGGGGTGTTAAGTGCGTTGGAAGTTGCTGCCTCTGAGAAGCTCTCCGCCAGAGACGTCGCATCCCGTCTCGGCTGGTATCAGGACGCTGGGCGGAAGCGTGCGAAGCGGTGCCTCGAGGGGCTGCAGGACAAGAACTTCATCGGGGGCACCGAGCCGAAGCCGGGTACGGCGACACTGTACTGGTTCAAGACGGCTCCCTCGGAGGCCGAGTCGGGGATCACGACTCCCGAACAGCTTGCGGCGGCCCTGTTGGCGAGGGGTGGACACCTGCCCACAACCTGGACATCCCCCTTGTCCAGGGGTGACTAACTGAAATGAAAGCACTTAAGGGCAACCTGGACATTCGGACACGAGGTGCACGGAGAGAAGAAATTCTGCCGGGCAGTCCGGCGCCCCTTTTTTATTTCCCTCTCACCCGGGACAGTCTGTCCGAAGAGCGGCTTAACTCTAATGATGAGAAGTGGTTAGAGGCTGGACAACCCGTTTGTCCAGGTTTGTCCAGGTGGGCGAACCGATGAACACTGTGAGAGGACGATCCACGCCGATCCGGCCGCGGGGCCCCGACTCGGCCGAAGCCGGCCGGCATGCTCCGAGCCTGGAGGAGCTCGCCACCCTGCTCGCCTCTGGATTCCTGCGTTGGGCCGAATTATCGCGCCGTTCCGCCATTTTTTTGACCGATCGGCGCCGGTATTCCCTTGAAGTTCCTGCCGAAGTAAGCCCTGATGACCGTGAAAACGGGGCGACACCATGAGCGAAACGCTTCAAGCCAGAATCGACACCCTTCGCCGGATGACCACGGCCGAGTTGAAGGCCGAGTGGGTGCGCGTCTTCGGCGAGCCCCCCCGGTCCGGCAACGTCGCCTGGATGCGGAAGCGCCTCATCCACCGCGTCCAGGTGGAGGTGCTCGGGGACCTGAGCCCCGAGGCGAAGGCCCGGCTCGAGTACCTGATGCAGTTCGCGCCCGGGTGGATCCCGATGGGCAAGCGGTCGCTGCCGAACGTCCTGGCGCCACCCGCGACCGAGAAGCCCCAGGTCCCCGACGCCCGGGTGCCGAGGCCGGGCTCCGTCATCACCCGCGCCTACCAGCGCAGGACGATCGCCGTGACGGTCCGGGACCATGGGTTCGAATTCGACGGGACGATCTACCCCTCGCTCACCGCCGTGGCCAAGACGGTGACCGGCTCCCACTGGAACGGGAACCTCTTCTTCGGGTTGACCCGCCGGAGGAAGTCGGCGTGAGCGCCAAGCGCAACGGGAACGGCTCCAACGGCAACGGGACCGGCCCCGTGGTCTGCGCCATCTACACCCGCAAGTCGACCGACGAGGGGCTGGAGCGGGACTTCAACTCGCTCGACGCCCAAAGGGAGGCTGCCGAGGCCTACGTCCGGAGCCAGGAAGGCAACGGCTGGGTCCTGTCGGCCGCCCGCTTCGACGACGGCGGCTACTCCGGGGGAACCCTGGAGCGGCCCGCCCTGCAGCGTCTCCTCGGCGAGGTCCGCGCCCGCCGGGTCCAGCGGATCGTCGTCTACAAGATCGACAGGTTGTCGCGGTCCCTCCTCGACTTTGCCCGCCTGGCCGAGGTCTTCGAGGAGCACGGAACCGGAATCGTGAGCGTCACGCAGCAGCTCGACACCTCGACGTCGATGGGGCGGCTGACGTTGAACATGCTCCTCAGCTTCGCCCAGTTCGAGCGAGAGATGGTCTCCGACCGGACGAGAGACAAGGCCCACGCCGCCCGCCGGCGAGGAAAGTTCATCGGCGGACAGCTTCCGCTGGGCTACGACCGCACGCCCGAGGGCGGCCGGTTGGTCGTCAACCCGGACGAAGCCGGGCGCGTGTGCGACATCTTCAAGCTGTTCTTGGAGAACCCCTCGATCATCGGCAACGTGGAGGAGCTGCGCCGTCGTGGCTGGACGCTTAAGCGGTGGACGACCCGGGAGGACCGGGTTTACGGTGGCCGGGCCTTCGACAAGCACTCCCTCGGGCGACTCCTGCGGAACCCGGTCTACATCGGCGAGGTGCACTTCGACGGTGGCGTCTACCCGGCCGAGCACGAGGCGATCGTGGACCGCGAGACCTGGAACCGCGCCCAGGAGTTGCTCCGCGAGGCCAAGCCCCAGACCCGGGCGACATCTTCCCCGGCGCTCCTGGCGGGGCTTCTGCGGTGCGTGCCGTGCGATTCCGCGATGACCCCCAGCTTCAGCCAGAAGGGTTCCACCCGGTACCGCTATTACGCCTGCGTTAAGGCCCAGCGCCAGGGGTGGAAGTCGTGCCTCTCGAAGTCGCTCCCGGCCAGGGAGATCGAGGGCGCCGTCGTGGACCGCCTCCGCGCCATCGGAAGGGACCCCGGCCTGATCGAGGCGACGCTGGAGCAGGCGCGGAAGGTGAGGACCACCCGCCGCCGGGAACTCGAAGACCAGATCCGCCAGGTCCGGGACGAGATCGACGAGGCGCACTCCGACCGCCGGAAACAGATCGTCCGGTTCGCCGCGGGGTTCCGGAGGGGCGATGAGCCGCCGGTGGACGTCCCCGAGCTCGAGGGGCGTCTTGCCGGGCTGGCGCAGGAGCTGGAATCGCTGCGCCGCCTCCGGATCGACGCCGCCGACCTCCGCAAGGCGCTGGGCCAGTTCACCCCGGTATGGGACCACCTCACGGCGCTCGAGCAGCAGCGGGTCGTGAAGTTGCTCGTCGACCGCATCGACTACGACGGCCGGACAGGCAAGGTGGCGATCACGTTCAGCGCGTTGGGCGTGCGGACGCTGGCGGCCGAGAAGGCACCGACGGAGGCCGCGCGATGAAGGCCCCCTCGTCGGCGGTCGGGGCTGGGACGAGGGTCGAGTTCCAGTTCTCGAAGGGGCAGGCTGCGCCGCGCTCGCACGACTCGGTCGCCCGGCGACACGAGCGCCCGGCTTCGGGCGGGGCGCCCGACGTCCCAAAGGCCACCCAACGCCTCGTCGTCGGTTACTTCTTCGAGCGGCTGGTGCGCGAGGGGAAGGTCCGAGACTACGCCGAGATCGCGCGGCTGACGGGGCTAACGAGGGCCAGGGTGACGCAACTCGCAGATCTCACCCTGCGTCCGAACCAGTGGCAGGCGGCAGTCCTTCAGGCAACAACGGTCCACGTTGAGCGAAAGACAACGGTCCAAGTGTAACCGGGCCGCCGAATGCCACAGCGGTCCGTCCCGGTCGTCCCGAATCGACAACCTTCCGGAAGCGTTTCGCGCAGCGGAAACACGCGGCGCTTTCTAACGACCCTTCTTCTTGCCTCTCCCCGTGTCTCCCCGCCCGGGCACAGGAACCCGCTCGACTACCATCGTACGTGGGTTCTTCCTCGCTTCTTCGACCGTCTTGAACTTCCCGGTCCCAGCGTCACGCCCTTCGAGCCTAGTCTTCGGCTTGTTTGCCATCTACGGCCTCCCTTCTGCCTCCAATTGGTGCGACAAGCTAGACTGCCTGCGCTGCCTCTTCGAGATCATTTCTGAAGTCGAATACGAGCTGGATGGGATCCCGCGGACACTTGTTTTCGTTGTAGCTGTCGACGTCGCACTTCAACTGCTTGCAATCTCCAACGATCTGGTTCCTTCGCAGTCGGAACGCGATCAGCATGTGGGACCTCTTGGCCACACGGATGTCGTCCCAGAGCCAACGCTGCTGACCGTTCTTCGTAACTCGGATCGCGTGTTTCGCCCGCACGGATCGCCCTTGCGGATCCTTGACGTACTCCTCCCCCATCGCGCGGCCCAACTCCTCGGCACATTGGGCAATTAGCGACTCCGGTTGCGGTTTCCAGCGTCCGCTGCGAACCGCCCAGGCAGCGATCTGCCGGGCGGTCGCGGGCCAAGGCTGGCCAGAATCCATGTATTCGTTCGCGATCCGCTGCATTTGCTCTCGGTAGGACATACTTCTCTCCTACACCGCCTCGGCGACAATCTGGCCCCAACCTTCGGTCAACGCAGACGATGTAAGGGCTTCCTTCACGGGAACCAACATCTCTCTGCTGTGGCTGTAGTGGATCTCGTTCCTGAACTGGAGCTGTCCAACGACGATGCCGGCGTGGACACCGTGGAGGGCGGCGAATTTCATGATCTTGAGTTTCGAGTAGAGTGGGCGCGTTCTGGAGATGAAGTCCTCAAGCGCTGCGCGCTCCACGAGGGCGTTCGAAGCAAACTCATCGATTTCACGCTCATGCTGTGGTTTCTCGGTTGGAGGTCGAGCGTCAGCCCCTACCAAACGGATATCCACAGCCTGGCGCTGGCGAAGTCCATCGCGGTTCATGACATGCCGCAGTTCGTGAACCAACGTGTGCCAGAAGAAGTCGATTCGGTCATAACGGAGCGACAGCGCGATCACTGGCTCGCTCTTGCTAAGCCAGAAACAGGCACCATCGATCTTCGTCCCTGCAAGCTGCTCCAGCACGACAAGACGAATCCCGGCGCGGGCAAGCACGACCGGCACCTGCCTCACGTCTTCGACGTGGCTGCGGAGAACCAGGATTTGCGAAAGCACATCCTTGAGCCTCGTGTCGGAAAACGTTACAACCTGAATCGCGCGGGATAGGCGTCTCGCTCGGAACAGCCATGCGCACTGCGCCGGAGTCAGCGCGCTGTAGTCAGTGGACTTCCGCGCCGCTTGATAGAACTTCGGCATCTGGTTCAACGAGTTAATCTCGAAGAACTCGCACACGCGCTTTTCCAAAACCTCGACGTTCTCCGACCGTTCAATCCATCCGCGTCGGAGCATCTCCTTCATCGGCGCCATTTCCCAGAGCCTCGCTCGTCGCGCGACATCGCTTACGTCGGGTCGCTGCTTCCATAGCCGGTAGGAGGACTCGAGGTTCAGCCACAGCTTGGCGCCAGTCCCGAAAGCTTCACCGATGGCAGCAGCGGTCTCCGGCGTGATCTGGCGCTTGCCGTTGATCACGAGATTCAGCCCTGCCCGGTCGATTCCGGTGATTTCCGCGAGGTCTCCCTGCGTCCAACCCCGGGCCTCCATCTCTTCCTTAATGAAGTAGCCGGGCGGGAAGCGCTCAGCCGGCACCTTGTCGGTCATAGCCTCTCCCTCAATGGTAATCGGTGATTTCCACGATCACGACGGTCTTGTCAGGCCCCTTTCCCTCAAGCTCGACGATGAGCCGATATTGGTCGTTGATTCGCATCGAGTGCTGTCCATCTCTCTTCCCTTTCAATTTCTCGAAATGCAGCGATTTCATCGAGTAGAACGCCCTCTCGTCTTCCGCGTCCTCGATTAGTTGAATCCGCGCTCGAAACGCCGACACCCCTTTCCCGTCGAAGCTCCCGGCATAGGCCGCGTCGCTCCACAGACGCTCCAACTCGGACGTGCTGAATCGAAGCTTCATGCTGCGAATGGTAGTTCGGAGATGTCCTGTTGTCAAGTGGCGTTGTTGCGTACATAGCAACAATCGTATACCGTGTGAACAGACGATGTTGGCTGGAATTGCAGCCCCGTGTCGCTGCATGTGCGGTGGAGTGTTCCCGATGAGACTCGGGCGGACGTCGGGCAGGGCCATTCCAAGGATGACTGCCGAGCTCGGAGTTCGGTATCGATTCTGTCCCGCCTGTTAACCGTTAACAGCTTCCGCCGACCATGATCGGCAAATCTCGCCGCCTGTTAAATCCCGTTAACAGCTTCCGAGAGAGCGGAGAGAGTTTCAGCCGGGACGCCGGACCCGCGGGGGCAACCTGTTAACGGAGAGAGCGCGCCGCGACCGGGAAACGTTGGAATTGCGCGCAGAAACGCGACCTGCGGGTGGGGTTCGACGGGGTCTAGTTCGATGCTCGGTAAAGTTGGCTCCTGAGGAGGGACTCGAACCCCCGACCCGGTGGTTAACAGCCACCTGCTCTACCAGCTGAGCTACTCAGGAACACGTTTCGAGGCCGCCGTGCGGGCCCGGGAGAATTTACCATCGGGGGCCGGGGAGCGTCAACTTGGCGGGCGTACGCACCGTTCGCTGCCGCGTCCGATGCGCGCATGCCCAATTCCAACCGGCCAGTCTGCCGCGCCCCGCTCACAGCACGAGCTTCCCCTCACTGACCGCCTCGATCATCCTCCGAATCGCCTGCCCGCGGTGCGAGAGCGCTTCCTTCTCCGCGCGGGTCAGCTCGGCGAACGTCCTGCCGGTGCCCTCGTGGAAGAAGATCGGGTCGTAGCCGAAGCCGTTCTCCCCTCTCGGCGCGTCGAGGATTCGCCCTTCAGCGGCGCCCTCGAACACCGCGAGCGCACGGCCGGCCCGCGCCACCGCGAGAGCGCATCGGAACCTCGCGGTCCTCATCGCGGGCGGCACTCCGCGCAGTCTCTCGACGACAAGACGGTACCGCCCCCCATCGTCGAGGTCCGCTTCTCCGTAGCGCGCCGACCGCACGCCCGGCTCGCCGTGAAGCGCATCCACCTCGAGCCCCGAGTCGTCCGCGAGCACCTCGAGGTCGGTCCGCAGCGAGTACGCCTCCGCCTTGATCCTGGCGTTCTCCTCGAACGTCGCGCCGGTCTCCTCGACGGGGGAGCGGTCGGTGAGGGCTTCGAGGCCCGCGACTTCGATTCCCGCGGGAAAGAGCGCCGCCCTGAACTCCCGGAGCTTCCCGGCGTTCAGCGTGGCGACGACGAGGCGGCTCACCGCCGTATCAGGAGGCGCGCGAGGATGCCGCCGAGCGCCTCGCGCTGCCGCTCCTGGAGCCGGTCGATCCCCTGGTCGGCGAGGGTGAGCAGTTCGCCGAGGCGGTCGCGGCGGAACGGGGTGGACTCGGCCGTCCCCTGGATCTCGACGTAGCGGCCGTCGTCGGTGCGGACCACGTTCATGTCCACCTCGGCCGCCGAGTCCTCGATGTAGTCGAGGTCGAGCGCGGGCTCCCCCTCGACGATCCCCACCGAGATCGCGGCCACGGCGCCGGTCAGCACCGGCCGGTTCAGGGCCTTCTTCTCCCGCAGCCGGTCGAGGGCGAGGCACATCGCGACGAACCCGCCGGTGATCCCCGCGGTCCTCGTCCCGCCGTCGGCCTGGATCACGTCGCAGTCGATCCAGAGCGTCCGCTCGCCCAGCGCGGTGCGGTCCACGACGCTCCTTAGCGCGCGGCCGATCAGCCGCTGGATCTCCATGGTCCGCCCCGCCGGCCGCCCGCGGTTGATCTCGCGGGGCGACCTCGTGTGCGTCGCCGCAGGGATCATCGCGTACTCGCCGGTGACCCATCCCTGCCCCGTGTCCTTGAGGAAAGGCGGGACCTTGTCCTCGAGGGTCGCCGCGCACACGACGCGCGTGTCGCCCACCGAGATCAGGACCGAGCCGTCGGGGAAGCGCAGGTACCCCGGCTCGATCGTGACCGGCCTCAGCTCGTCCGGACCCCGCCCGTCGTGCCTCGCCATCTCACTCCCCCGCCACGCGCGCGCGGCCGATCAGGCTCACGGGCCGCCCGAGGAACCGCTCGGCGACCGACGCGAACGGCGCCGGCGAGTCGGTCACGTAGAACCGGTCGGCGGGCCGCGGCGAGCCGCCGGGGGCCGCCAGGTCGCTCTCCCGCTCGAGCCACTCGCGCACTTCGGCCGCCACCGCGTCGGCCGAGTCCACGAGGGCCACGCCGGGGCCCATGACGTCGCCGATCGTCCCCGCGAGGAGCGGGTAGTGCGTGCACCCGAGGACCACCGTGTCCACCTCCGCCTCCTTCAGCGACGCCAGGTAGGTCTCGGCCACGCGGCGCGCCACGTCGTTGTCGGTCCACCCCTCTTCGGCCAGCGGGACGAACAGCGGGCAGGGCCGGCTGAACACCTCGGCCTCGGACCTCAGGGCGAGGATCGCCCGCGGGTAAGCCTCGCTCGCGACCGTGGCGCGGGTGCCGATCACGCCGATCCGGCCTCCCGTCGAGAGCTTCGCCGCGCGGCGGGCGCCGGGGAGGATCACCCCGATCACCGGCACGTGCGCCTCCTCCGCCACCTCGTCCATCGCGACGGACGAGACGGTGTTGCAGGCCACCACCAGCAGCTTGACCCCCTGCTTCTTCAGGAACCGCGCGGCCTCGATCCCGTAGCGGCTCACGGTCTCCGGCGACTTGGTCCCGTACGGGACCCGCGCGGTGTCGCCCAGGTAGACGAAGCACTCGCCGGGAAGCGCGGCCTCGAGCGCCTTGAAGACGGTCAGGCCGCCCACGCCGGAGTCGAACACGCCGATGGGACGCCGGTCCATGCGCTCCTCAGACCTCGATCGGCTTGTCGCCGGGAGTGGGCGACGGCGTTGGCTCCCCTTCATTCGGCGGCTCGGTCGGCGGCGGCTCGAGCAGCGTCGGGTCGGCGCGGAGCGGCCGCCTCAGGTCGAGGTGCCCGCTCAGCGTCTCGCACGGCCGCCCCTCCACCAGGATCCCGACCCGGACGATCTCCGGGACGTTCAGCGCCACCGAGTTCACGATGGCGTAGACGGCCTGGATCTCGTCGTCGCTCCCGCCTCCGCCCCCCGCGATCAGCTCCGCCGAGAAGTCGGCGTACGCGGTGCCGTCCTCGAGCACGTAGACCTGCCTCAGGCGCGTCCCCGCGGGGAGCGCCGGGAGCGCGGCCTCGGTGGTCGGCCCCGAGATCAGGTCGGACAGGATCTGCTTCGCGCGGTCGGCGGGGAGCGGGGTTACGAAGATCTCCCTCGGCTCGCCCGCGAGCAATTCGCTGGTCGCCGAGGGAAAGTAGAGCGTGACGGTCGCGCGGCCGAGGGGCTCGGGCTCCGCCTCCGGCGCCTTCGCGCTGTCCTCGGAGGGCGCCGCCGGTGCCTTCGCGGCCTCGGCCGGGACCTCGGGCGCTTGCGTCGTGCCGCCGCGGCACGCGGGGGAGCAGAGCAGGACCGCGCCGACGGAGACCGAGGCGAGCCCCCTCATGACGATCACCGGCCCGCCCCGGGCTCGTCGAGACGGGTGCGCCCCTCGAGGTAGCCGCGGACCGCGCGGACGATCGCGTCCACGACCTTGTCGAGGTAGGCGGGGTCCTTGAGCCGGCTCTCCTCCGCGGGATCGGTGATGAACCCGGCCTCGACCAGGATCGCCGGCATCGTCGCCCCCATCAGGACGCGGAACGGCGCCTGCCGCACCCCGCGGTCCTTGGTCCCCGCCAGGGCGTTCATCTCCTTCTGGACCGACTCGGCGAGCCGGGCGCTCTCCGCCAGGTACTGGTTCTGCGCGAGGTCCCAGAGGATCAGGTCGAGGCCGCGGTCCCCCTCCGGTTTCTGCGCCTCTGGCGCCTCCGCGACCCCCGACGCGTGGTTCTCGAGGGCGGCGAGGGTGCGGGCCTCGTCGTCGGTGGATTCGGGCGCGAGGAAGTACGTCTCGGCCCCGGCCGCGCCGCGACGCTTCGAGGCGTTCAGATGGATCGAGAGGAACAGCAGCGCGCGGTTGTGGTTCGCGATGGCCGAGCGCTCGTCGAGCGGCACCAACCGGTCCTCGTCTCGGGTCAGCACCACGGTGGCGCCGGCCTCGCGCTCGAGAGCTATCTTGAGCCTTCGCGCGAGGTCGAGGGCGACGTCCTTTTCCTGCGCTCCCGAGGGACCGGCGGCGCCGATCTCCACCCCGCCGTGGCCGGGATCCACGACGATCACGGGGCGCACCCGCCCGGCCCTGGGCGCGGCGATGGAGGGCTCGGAGCGCGACGGGCGGTCGCCGCGGAGGTCGATGACGACGCGCGAGGGATTCTTGAGCTCGAAGCTCTCGTACCCCTTGTACGCGCTCCCCATCGAGAGCGTGAGGGTCCGGTCGCCTCGAGCCTGCCACCCCTTGAGGATCGCGTCGTCGATTTTGGACTCCGCCGGGGTGAGGTCCACGGGCGACGCGAACACGATCTCGACCTTCGTGGCCGAGGTGGTGATGGACGACGCCACGGGCTGGCTCAGCGTGACGATGACCCGTGTCGCGGAGCCGCCGGTGTCGGCCGTTACCTTCGCGGTGGGATTTCCCGCCGCTCCCGCCGCTCCCGCCGCGAGGAGGGCGGCGAAGGTCGCCGCGAGGCACCGGCCCGAAATGGACGTCATCTCTCGCGCTCCTCCGCCGCGATCGGCCCGCCGATTGTGGCACAGCCTGGCATCCTCAACAAGAAGAAGCACTTGTCGGACGCGTGGGTCGCCGTGTTGTAATATGGAGCGCTTCGGAGGAAACCAGCAAATGTCCAAACGCGAACGTCAGAGGGAAGCGGCGCCGGGCGCTCGGTCCGGCGGCGGCGGCACGCCGGACACCCGGGCCTGGATCGCGAGGGCCGCGATCCTGGCCGGCATCGGCGTGCTGATCTACATGAACGGCGCCGTGCTGCGCCAGGCGCGGGAGAGCCGCACGGATCTCGGTGACCGGCTCGGCCAGGTCGAGGCCCGCGTGGCCCAGCTGGGCACCAAGGTCGACGCCGCCGCGCGATCGACGCCCCCCAGGAGCGGGCCGGATCCCGACAAGGTCTACACGGTGAGGACCGAGGGCTCGCCCGCGGAGGGACCGGCGTCCGCGCCGGTCGTGATCGCCGAGTTCTCGGACTTCCAGTGACCTTTCTGCGCGAGGGTCGGTGCGACCCTCGACCAGATCCGGAAGGCGTACGGTGACAAGGTCCGCGTCGTCTGGAAGAACTACCCTCTCGACATGCACAAGGACTCGCCCCTCGCCCACCTCGCCGCCGCGGCGGCCGCGGACCAGGGGAAGTTCTGGGAGTATCACGACAAGCTGTTCGGCAATCCCGGCCAGCTGAAGCGCGATCAGCTCCTGAAGTACGCGAGCGAGCTCGGGCTGAACGTCCCCCGCTTCCAGGAGGCGATGGACACCGCGCGGTTCAGGTCCCGGATCGACGCCGACACCGCCGAGGCGCGGACGCTCGGCGTGACCGGCACCCCGGCGTTCTTCGTCAACGGGCGGTTCCTGTCGGGCGCGAAGCCCTTCGAGGAGTTCAAGAAGGTCATCGACGCCGAGCTGACCCGGCTGCACCAGCCGATTCCACCGGCCTGAGCGCCGCGGGGGCGAGGAGCGCGAGGGCGACCGCGGAAGCGTTGACAGGCCGCGTGCGACCGAATCTAATCCCCGCATGACCGCGCGATCCCGAGGCGTGACGGCCCGTCCCCGGGCTCCCGCCCGCGCCGCGTCCCGCGGCGAGCGTCTCGCCGCGGCGGCTCCCTGGGCGATCGTCGCCCTGGCCGTGATCCTCGTGCTCGCGATGCGCGTCCGCCTGATGGACCTGCCGCTCGAGCGCGACGAGGGGGAGTACGCCTACGCGGGGCAGATGATCCTCGAGGGGCACGTGCCGTACGGCGACATGGACAACATGAAGCTGCCGGGGACGTACTACGCGTACGCCCTGTTCATGGCGCTCCTCGGCCAGTCGCCGCGCGGCATCCACTTCGGCCTCGCGCTCTGGACCACCGTATCCGCTCTCCTCCTGTTCGCCGTCGGCCGGCGGCTGCTCGATCCCCTGGCCGGGGCCATCGCTGCGGCCGTCTTCGCGATCCTCTCGGCGAGCTTCTCCGTGCTCGGGTTCGCGGGACACGCGACCCACTTCGTCGTTCTGCCCGTCCTCGCGGGATGCTGGGGCATCCTCTGGCCTGGAAGGAGAGAGCGGCTCGGTCTCCTCGCCGCGGGGCTGGCGTTCGGCCTGGCGTTCCTGATGAAGCAGCAGGCTGCGGCGTTCGTGCTCTTCGGGGTGCTCTTCGTGCTCTGGAGGTCGCGCAGCGCCGGCTGGCGGTCCGCGGCGCTGAAGGGCCTCCTGTTCTCCCTCGGCGCCGCCGCCCCGTACGCGGTGCTCTGCGCCTACCTCGCGTCCAAGGGGGTGTTCGCCAATTTCTGGTTCTGGACGGTCACCTACGCCCGCGACTACGTCGGGGAGGTCCCGATCACCGACGCCGGGGCGATCTTCCTGGACCAAGCCGGGGAGGTGACGGGCTGGTACGCGGGCGCCTGGGCGCTGGCTGCCGCCGGCGCGATCGTCTATTTCATCCGGGGCAAGGACCGGGACACGAAGGTGTTTCTCGCGGGACTCACGATCCTCTCCTTCGCGGCGGTCTGCCCCGGGTTCTTCTTCCGGGAGCACTACTTCATCGTGATGCTCCCGGCCGTCGGCTTGCTCACGGGGGCCGGGTACGCGGCGCTCCCCTCGGGGAGGGCGGGCGGCGAGGGTCCCGGCTGGACGCGCGCGCTCTACGCCATCGCCTGCTTCGCGGCCCTCCTCGCCGGCGGCGTCGCGCAGGCCGCGCCGGTCTTCAAGTGGGACATGGAGCACGTCTCCCGCAGGTGCTACGGGATCAACCCGTTCCCCGAGTCGATCGAGATCGGCCGGTACATCGACGCGAATTCGGCGCCCGCCGACCGGATCGCCGTCCTCGGCTCCGAGCCCGAGATCTACTTCTACGCGCACCGGCGGTCGGCGTCGCGGTACCTGTACGTCTACGCGCTGATGGAGCCCCATCCCTACGCGGGGCGGCTGCAGGATCAGGTCATCGAGGAGATCGAGGCGGCCCGGCCGCGGATCGTGGTGCTGGTGCGCGTCGGCGTATCCTGGCTGGGACGACCCGATTCGGACAAGCGCATCATGCGCTGGATGGACTCCTACCTCCCGGCCCACTACGACGTCACGGGACTGGCCCAGATGTCACGGAACAACTCGACGCGCTACCTCTGGGGCCCGGAGGCCGCCGCGGCGGCGGGCGACAGCCACGACGACGTCCTGGTCATGAAGCGGCGCGACTGAGGATCAGCCCGCGAACCGCTCGACGCGGGCGTGGCAGTAGGGCACCGAGCCCTTGTGCTCGTAGTGCCTCTGGTGGTAGTCCTCCGCGCGCCAGAACGTCTCCGCCGGCTCGACGCGCGTCGCGACCTTGTAGCCGCGGCGCGTCAGCTCCAGAACGAGCTTCTCCGCGATCCGGCGCTGCTCGTCGCCAGAGAAGAACACGGCGGAGCGGTACTGGTGCCCGATGTCCGGCCCCTGCCGGTCGACCTCGGTCGGGTCGTGGATCTCGAAGAACAACCGCGCGAGCGCCTCGTAGGTCGTCTTCGCGGGATCGAACACCACCCGCACGGTCTCCGCGTGCCCCGTCCTGCCGGTGCAGACCTGCTCGTACGTGGGCGAGTCGACCTGGCCGCCCATGTAGCCGGACTCGACCCGGAGGACGCCGGGTACTTTCTGAAGCCAGTACTCGACCCCCCAGAAGCAGCCGCCGGCAAAGAATGCTTCCTGGGTCGCCGGCGCCGGTTTGCCGCCGCCCGCGCTCACTTCGGCCGGGCCTGAGTGCGAGGCTCGTTTCCCGCCCGCCACTTGATGTTGCAGCCGATGCTCGGCTTCTGGTCGGCCGGTACCTCGCGGCTCGCGAGGACCGCGTCGAGCGCGGCCCTCAGGTCCTTCCCCGTCACGGGGACGCCGTTGCCCGGGCGGCTCTCGTCCATCTGGCCCCTGTAGACGAGCTTGCGGCCACCGTCGAAGACGAAGAAGTCCGGGGTGCAGGCGGCCTGGTAGGCCTTCGCCACGTCCTGGCTCTCGTCGAAGAGGTACGGGAACGTGTAGCCGGCCCGCTCCTTCTCGATCTTCATCTTGTCGGGCGCGTCGTCCGGGTAGGCCGCGACGTCGTTGCTGCTGATCGCGACGACGGCGGCGCCGCGCTTTCCGTACTCCCTGCCGAGCGCGGCGAGCTCCTGCTGCACGTGCTTGACGTACGGGCAATGGTTGCAGATGAACATCACGAGCAGCGCCTTGGCGCCGTCGAAGTCGGAGAGCGAGACGGTCTTCCCGTCCGTGTCGGGCAGGGAGAAGTCCGCCGCCCGCCTGCCGAGCTCGAGCATCGTGGAAGGGGTCGCTGCCATCCGTCACCTCCATCGGGCCGGCGGAGATGCCCCCGATCAGCGCGGTCCAAATCGGAGTATATCCATCCTCAATCGTCTCGCAACCTGGCGGCCACGTGTCAACTGCGCCGCGGACGCTGGCGGCCCGACACCCGGAGCGCCTCCTCCGCGGTTCGAATCACGCGCGGCCCGTCGACGTGCGGCGCGAGCTTCACCTCGGGGAAGGTCCGGAGCCGCTCGAGCACCGCTTCGACGCTCGGGGCGAGCAGCCGGTCGGAGACCTCGTAGAAGCCGCCCGGGCCTTCCTCGACCTCGTTGTGTCCCGCGAGGATCGACCGGATCTCGGAGACGATCCCGGGGGTCGGGCTCGGCACGAGCAGGATCGCGATCGCGCCGTGGTCGATGCGCAGGCGGCTCGCCAGCGTGAGCGGCTCCCCGCCGTTCGCGCGCCGGCCCTCCTGCAGGAGCACCTTCTCCTCCATGCCGATGTGGCGGAGGATCCCGGCCCGGAACAGGGCGAAGGACGCGAGATCCATCCCGCCGGACGGCGGCGACGCGCGCGTGAGCAGGACGTCGAGCCTCGCGTGGTCCATGGCGAGGAGGCGGTGGATCGGCCCCGTGGATCGCATCGGTCGGTCACCTCCGCGCCAAGGGTACTACCGCCGATAGGGCGCGGCTGCGCGATCCCCCGAACGTGACTAGAATGTTGCGCGTCACGTCCCAGTGGACCGGGCGGGGCCGCGGCGACGGCGGCACGATGAGGAGAGCGACATGCCGCATGCCAGGTACCTGATCGTCGGTGGAGGTATGGCCGGCGAGGCCGCGATCCACGGCATTCGCGAGGCGGACCGCGAAGGCTCCGTCGCCCTGTTCGGCACCGAGCCCGACCCGCCCTACGACCGCCCGCCTCTTTCGAAGGGACTCTGGAAGGACAAGCCGGTCGAGAGCGTGTGGCGAGACACCGAGGGGCTCGAGGTCGGGTTCCACCTCGGCCGCACGGTGGTCTCGCTCGACCCGGGATCGAAGAGCGCGACCGACGACGCCGGGGCGGTCCACACGTTCGACAAGCTGCTCCTGGCCACGGGAGGGGCGCCCCGTCGCCTCCCGTTCGGCGGCGACCGGATCAACTACTTCCGCACGCTTCAGGACTACCGCGAGCTTCGCGCGCTGGCGGATCGGGGGCGGCGCTTCGCCGTGATCGGCGGAGGATTCATCGGTTCCGAGATCGCCGCCGCCCTGGCCATGAACGGGAAGGACGTGACGATGATCTTCCCCCAGGAGACCATCGGGGCCCGCGTGTTCCCGCACGACCTGGGCCTGTTCCTCAACTCCTTCTACGCCGGGAAGGGGGTCACCGTGCTTCCGGGGCAGACGGCCGCACGGTTGGAGCCGCAAGGAGATCGCCTCTCCCTCGAGGTCCACCCTGCGGGCAGCCCGATACGGCAGGCGATCGGGGTGGACGGCGTCGTGGCGGGCATCGGCATCCGCCCGCTCGTCGAGCTGGCGCAGGCCGCGGGTCTCGAAGTGGACGGCGGGATCGTCGTGGACGAGACGCTGCGGACGAGCCACGGGGACATTTACGCGGCGGGCGACGTGGCGTCCTTCCACAGCCCCGTGCTGGGCAAGCGGATCCGCGTCGAGCACGAGGACAACGCCAACACCATGGGACGAGCCGCCGGCCGCGCCATGGCAGGATCGGGGGAGCCCTACCGCCACCTCCCCTTCTTCTACTCGGACCTCTTCGAGCTGGGGTACGAGGCCGTCGGCGAGATCGACTCGCGCCTCGAGATCGTCGCGGACTGGAAGGAGCCGCACCGCGAGGGAGTGGTGTACTACCTGAGGAGCGGCCGCGTCCGAGGGGTGCTCCTCTGGAACGTCTGGGAGCAGGTCGAGGCGGCGCGCCGCCTGATCGCCGAGCCGGGTCCGTTCCGCCCCGCCGACCTCCGCGGACGGCTCCCCGAGGCTCGCTGAGGTCGAAGGCGCCCCGGCGCGGGCTCCGTTCGCGCCGCCCTTCAGCTCCACCAGGCCCATCGGGCCAGGTACGGATCGACGGCCAGCAGCAGCATCACCGCCAGCGCGTAGGCGTTGATCCCGTGGAACGCGCGCCAGAGCGACCGGGTCTCTCCGCCGCCGCGGAGGACGTAGGCGCCGAGCCCTCCCAGGAAGAGCGCGGAGGCCGCGAGGCCGAGGACGACGGGCGGCGACGACGTGAGGCCGTAGAGCGGGAGCAGGAGGGAGGACGCGGCCGTCGTGATCATCCAGACGAAGGTCAGCCGCGCGAGCCGCCGCCGGCTGAGGAGCGCCGTCAGGGTCGGGAATCCGCCGCGCTCGTAGTCCCGGCCGAACAGGAGGAGGAGGAGCCAGAAGTGAGGGATCTGCCAGACGAAGAAGAAGAACGACAGGCACAGGATCCGCGGGTCGGCGGGGCTCCCTCCGGCGGCCGTCCAGCCGATCGCGGGCGGCAGCGCTCCGATGAACGCGCCCGGGACGACGGCCAGGGCGGTCACCCGCTTGAGCGGCGTATAGATCCCGTTGTACCAGGCCACCGCGAGGAGCCCGAGGAGCGAGGTCGCGATGCCGTGCGCCGCCAGCAGGAGGGCGAAGCCCGAGCTGATGAGGAGCGCCGAGAAGACGAGCGCCGCGGCCGGCGCCAGGACGCCGGCGGGGAGGGGTCGCGCGCGGGTCCGCTCCATGCGGCCGTCGGCCTCCCGCTCCTGCCACTCGTTCAGGACCGAGGCGCCGGCGGAGAGCAAGAGCGTGCCGCCGCAGGCGGACAGCACGCCCCATCCGAGCCCTCGCGCGAAGACCGCGTAGCCGGTGGCCGCCGACAGCGTGGAGAGGCTCGCGATCCGGATCTTGGTCAGCACCGCGAGCGCGCGAGCGAGCGCCGCCGGCTCGAGGGGACGGGCGACCGCGAGGCTCAGGGGCACGGGATCACCTCAGGGTCTTCAGGTACGCGATGACGTCCTCGATCTCCCGGTCCGTGAGGGCGGCCGGGTCCATCGCGGCCGGGTACCCCTTCACGATCTCGGCGGCGGGATCCAGGATCGCGCGCCTCAGGTACGCGTCGTCGGCGACGACCTCGGTCGTCCGGCCGCGCGCCACCACGAGCCGCTTGGCGCCGTAGAGCCCCTTGAACGTCGGCCCCACCATCGGCGTCCCGTCCACGGAGTGGCAGGAGAGGCAGAGGTTCGAGTCCAGGACGGCGCGCGCGGACGCGAGGCCCGGCGCGCCGCCGGCGGCTTCCTTCGCCGCGGCCGGTTCCTTCCCGGGCGGCGGTGCGTTCTCGTCGGCGAAGTACCACTTCTTGAATTCGGGAACGCTCAGGACGTGGACCTTCGAGAGCATGAACGAGTGGTTCACGCCGCATATCACCGTGCACTGGATGTCGAACGTGCCGGGGGCCTCCGGGGTGAACCAGAGGAAGTTGTTCTTCCCCGGAACCGCGTCCACCTTGACTCGGAACGCCGGGATGTAGAACCCGTGGATCACGTCGAGCGAGCGCACCTCGACGCGAACCGGCTCGCCCAGGGCCACGTACAGCTCGTCCGTGATCCGCCCGCTCGGGTACTTGAAGCTCCAGGCCCACTGCCGGCCCGTCCCCAAAACCACCATCGCGTCGCGCGGAGGGTTGCGCATGTACTCGAAGTTCGTCCAGCCGAAGTAGAACATCCCCATGAAGAGGGCGAGGGGGATGACGGTCCACGTCACCTCGAGCCAGGCGTGCCCCTCGATGTCCTCTCCCACCGGGTTGCGCTTCCTGGCGTAGCGGATCACGAAGTAGACCATCGTCGCCGTGATGCCGACGAGGAACAGCACGCAGAGGGCGAGGATGGCCAGGAAAATGGTGTCCACCCTCTCCACGATGCCGGCGGCGTGCGGGTCGAAGGGCACCTTGCTCCTCAGGCGAAGCGCACCAGGACGTCCGAGAACAGCAGCCCCAGGAAGATGAGCAGCGTGCCGAGGGCCACGAGCAGCATCGTCTTGAGGAGCAGTCCCTCGTACTTGAGGTGCATGAAGAAGTAGAAGACCAGCCCCGCCTTGAGAGGGGTGATCGTCAGCATCGCCGGGACGGACAGGGCCTCGTGGAACGCCCGGCTGACGAAGACCAGGATCGCCGTCAGGACGACCAGCGCCCCCCACACCCTGAGGAGCGTCGGGTACGGGATGACGTGTCCGGTCGGGTGCTCCATCGCGCCCTCCTCACGCCGCCAGGTAGAACAGCGGCAGGAGGAATATCCAGATGACGTCCACCAGGTGCCAGTAGAGCCCCGCGTTCTCCAGCTTCACGTAGTCGTCGCTCGTGATCCGGTCCCTCGTCACGAGGTAGAGCATCGCTCCGAGGACGCCGATCCCCGCCAGGACGTGGACCCCGTGCAGGCCGGTCATGGTGAAGTAGAGGCCGAAGAACAGGTTCGATCCGGGGGGGCGCTTCAAGAGCTCGGCCCCGTTCGGGTACATCCCGCGGCCGATCTCGGCGCTCCACTCGACGTACTTGTCCACGAGGAAGACGGCGGCCAAGAGGAGCGTGGCCGAGAGGAGGAGCTGCGCCTGGCGCTTCGCCCCCTTCTGGACGGCGGTGATCGACATCGCGACGGTCAGGCTGCTGGTCAGGAGGACGAGGGTGTTGGCGACGCCGATCACCACGTTCAGCTCCTGCCCCCCCTCGTGGAACTCGTGCGGGTACTTCATCCGGTAGGCGGAGTACAGGAGGAACAGCCCCCCGAATAGGATCAGCTCCGTGAACACGAAGAGCCACATCCCGATCTTCGCGCCCTGGTAGTCCCGGTGCGGCGCCTCGGCGGCGGTCTCCCTCCCGGTCATCTCCCCTTCCCCGGATTGAACACGTACGGCCCGCCTGTGATCGTCGGGATCTCGTGGAAGTTCTCCACGGGCGGCGGCGACGGGATCGTCCACTCGAGGGTCACCCCCCCCCACGGGTTGGCCGTCGCCTTCCCGCCGCGGAAGAGCGCGACCACGAAGTTGCCGAAGAGGATGAGGAGCCCCGACGCGAGGAGCCACGAGCCGACCGTCGCCACCACGTGGCCGGTGTGGAACTGCGGCAGGTGCTGGAAGTAGCGCCGCGGCATCCCCATCCACCCGAGGACCAGCATGGTGAAGTAGAGCATGTTGAAGCCGATGAAGATCGGGAACCAGGCGAACGTCGCCACCTTCCGGTTGTACGTCCTCCCGAACATCTTCGGGAACCAGTGGAGGAGCGCCGCGAAGAAGGCCATCCCGGTCCCGCCGAACATCACGTAATGGAAGTGCCCCACGATCCAGTAGGTGTCGTGCAGGTGGACGTTCACCGCGAGCGCCCCCTGGATGATCCCGGTCAGCCCGCCGATGGAGAACAGGAAAACGAAGGTCAGCGCGAAGAGCATCGCGGGAGACAGGTCGATGGAACCCTTGTAGAGGGTCGCGGTCCAGTTGAACACCTTGATCGCGCTGGGGATCGCCACCAGGAACGTGAGGAGCGAGAACACCATGTTGGCCGTCTCGCTCATGCCGCTGGTGAACATGTGGTGCGCCCAGACCAGGGACCCCACCCCCGCGATCGCGATCGAGGAGTACGCGATCGCCTTGTAGCCGAAGGCCGCCCTGTGGGCGTGCGTCGGGATGACCTCGGAGACGGCGCCCATGGCCGGCAGGATCATGATGTAGACGGCGGGGTGCGAGTAGATCCAGAACAGGTGCTGGTAGAGGATCGGGTCCCCGCCCTTGGCGGGGTCGAACACCCCGATGCCGAAGATCCGCTCGAGCATCACCAGGAGGAGCGTGATCCCGAGGATCGGGGTCGCGAGGACCTGGATCCAGCCGGTGGCGTACACCGACCAGACGAACAGGGGCATCCTGAAGAACGTCATCCCCGGCGCCCGCATGCGGTGGACGGTGGTGATGAAGTTGAGCCCGGTGAGGATCGAGGAGAAGCCGAGGATGAACACCGCGAACACCGCCAGCGTCACGTTGGTGCCGGTCCTCAGGCTGTAGGGGGCGTAGAAGGTCCACCCGGTGTCGGGCGGGCCGCTTCCGGTGAAGAGCGACGCGATCGCGAGCAGGGCGCCGGCGACGAAGAAGTACCAGGAGGCGAGGTTCAGGCGGGGGAACGCGACGTCGCGCGCGCCGATCAGGATCGGGAGGAAGAAGTTCCCGAACACCGCCGACAGCCCCGGAATCACGAACAGGAAGATCATGATCACGCCGTGGACGGTGAACAGGGCGTTGTAGGTCTGGGGCGCGATCATCGTCGGGTTCATGCTCAGCGCCACGAGCCGCATCGTCACGCCCAGCGCGACCCCGACGAAGAAGAACGACACCATGCAGGCGAGGTAGAGGATCGCGATCCTCTTGTGGTCGGTGGAGAGGATCCAGCCGAGAATCCCCCGCCGGCGCCCCGCGTCGAGGTAGCTGCCCGCGTCGAGCGCGGCGGTCGCTGTCGTGCCCATCCTTGGAGCCCCTCCTCGAGCGGCGCTAGCCGGCGCTCCGTTCGTTCGTGCCGCGCTTCCTCGACCGCCCCTTCGAGATCAGGGCCGCCAGGAGCGCGGCCGCCGCCAGGAGGATGATCGTGCCGGCGACGCGCGTCACGCTGAAGACGTACCTCCGCCCCTCGGCATCGTAGCTGAAGCAGAAGCGGAGCCACTTGTTCACGGTCGGAAGCGCGATCCCCTGGGCGGCGAAGCCGACCGCGGTCTCGAGCTCCGCCGGGAGGTAGTCCATTCCGTAGAGGTACCGGGTCACCCGCCCCGTGGGCGAGAGGACGATGATCGCCGCGGGGTGGGCAAAGCCCCCGTCCTGCCGCCGGAACTTGAAGCCGACCGCGTCCGCCAGCGCCTTCGTCGAGGCCGCGTCGCCCGTGAGGAAGCGCCAGCCCTCGGGAGGCACGGGGCGTTTCATGAGCTCGAGGTAGTTCGCGCGCTTCCGCTCGGCGATCTCGGGAGTGTCCCGATCGTCGAAGCTCACGGTCAGGACCTTGAATTCCTTCCCCGGCTCGAGGTCCATCCGCTCCAGGACGGCCGCGAGGTTGTTGAGCTGAGGCGTGCAGACCATGGCGCAGCGGAAGTAGTTGAGGGTGAGGAGCACGGGCCGGTCGAGGAGGCGGCCGAGCGCCACCTTGTGCCCCCCCTCGTCGACGAGCGTGAGGTCCAGGGGAACCTGCCCCCCCAGCTTCTCGAAGATCCCGATCTCTCCCGGCGGCGGCGCGACGACGTCCCCGGCGCGCGAGGCCGGCGCCAGGCAGGCCGCGGCCGCGAGGACGACGAGCGACGCGGATCCTCTCAACCCTTTTCCCCCTCCCGATCGAACACCGGGAACATGGCCGTGGGCTCGATTCTGTCCCGCGCGAGGGAGCGCCGCAAGCGCCCGGTCGATCCCTTTCATCGCGGAGCCGCCCGGAGCAGCTCGCGGTGGAGCGCCCCCCAGTCGTCGGCGTCGAGCGTCGCGACGGAGACCGCGAAGCCGTCGCCGGGCGCCCCCGGAACGACGGCGGCCGCGAGCGCCGCCGGCGTCTCTCGCCAGCGCGGCGAGCGGGCGAGGGTCAGGGCCGCTCGACTCCCGTCCACGATCGCCGCGCGGAGGAGAGCGGATCCCCGGTCCCCCGCAGGGCCCTCCGGCACCGCCAGGGGAGCGACCGGCGCCTCCTCGGCCTCGAGCCTCGTCATCGCCAGGCTCACCGGTATCCGGTTCGGCACCCTCTCAGGCGCCGACGCGAACTGCTTCGCAAACGCTGCGAGCGCGGCCGGCTCCTCCGGCCCGTGCGGGAATTCGCCGAGGGATTGGACGAAGTGCGTAAGCGCCATCCGGTCCCTCGCGGGCAGGAAGTCCCAGGAGGTCATCGCGGAGCCCGGGATCCCGTCCTCGAGCGTCTTGAAGATCCCCTCGATCCTGTACCCGTGGATCCAGCCGTCGGACTTCGTGAAGTCGCGCGGCCGGGGCACCAGGGTCGCCGAGGCGGGACCGTCGCCCCGTCCTCCGATGCCGTGGCAGGAGGCGCAGTTGCGCGCGAAGATCGCCTTGCCCCGCTCGAGGAGGGCCGGCGTCGCGGTCAGGATCGTCGCGGGATCGACCGGCGGGATCACGTATCCTTTCTGCGGCGTGACCTCGGTCGGATCGAGCCAGCCGCTCTCCCCCTCGGGCGGCGAGACCGGCGGGCCCGCGAGGGGCGCGTTCGCGTTCCTGAGCCCCGGGACCACGATGGACGCGAAGAGGATGGCGATGGCGATCGCCAGGACGACGACCAGGAGCGTCGAGAGCAGGCGCTTCAGCTCTTCCGGGCCGACGTACTGCTCGATCACAGGCGGTACTCCAGGCTCTCCTCGAGGAACGGATCGCCCACGGCCATGTCCTCACCGACCGTCATCGCCCTCCTGAGCCAGAGTAGCGCGATCCCGCCGAAGAAGAGCGCGAAGCTCGCCTCCGGCCAGGACGGGAGCGGGCCCGTACCCGACGCCGGTAGGATCAGCCAGTACAGGTCCAGGAAGTGGGCCACGAGGAACAGCACCGCCGCGCGGCGCAGGCTCGCGGGCCGCCCCTTCGCGTCGCGCGGGATCATCACGAAGAACGGGATCACGAAGTGGAGCGCGCCGATGAGGACGGCGAGGACGAGCCAGCCCCCCTCGAGCCTCTCCCGGTACCAGAACACCTCCTCGGGGAGGTTCCCGTACCACTGGAGGAGGTACTGGGCGAACGCGATGTACCCCCAGAACACGGCGAACGCGAAGAGCCAGCCCCCGAGGCCGTAAAGGTTGTCGAAGCGGACTCCCGGCAGCCGCCCGCGGTCCTTGAGGTACAGCACGGCCAGCGAGACCGCGGCGAGGCCGGCGAGGAACGAGCCCGCGAAGACGTAGACCCCGAAGATGTCGCTGTACCACTCGGGCTCCATGCTCGACATCCAGTCGAACGCCGCGAGGGTGAGGGTCAGCGCGAAGATCGCCATGAACGCCGGGGCGAACCGGCGGGCGCGAACGTTGAATCCCGGATCCCGCGTCCGGTCCTGCCGCACCGATCCGCCCACGAACACCCGGTAGGAGAGGAGCCAGAGGGCGACCGAGACGAGGACCCGGACCGAGAAGAACGGGACGTTCAACCACGCGGCCTTGCCGGCGATCGCGGGCTTCAGGGCCGCTTCGGGGCGGGTCCAGGGGTAGAGCACCGGGAGCGCGAGGAGCGCGATCAGCGCGACGGGCGCCACGAGGACGACGAGGCCGGCGACCCGCTCCGCGGTCCTGCGGATCGGCACGCTCCAGCGGACGTCCGCCAGGTGCTCGAGCGCGACGAGGAAGAGCGCGCCCAGGCCGACGGTCAGGAGGAACATGAACCAGAGGAGCCAGTTCGCCCAGAACCGCGCCGGTCCCGCGGCGAGCCAGGTCGCCGCGAGCCCCACGGCGCCCGCCGAGGCCATGAGGGCGGGCACGCGGCCCGACGGCCCCCGGGGCGCGCTCATCGGAGGTCCTCGTCTTTCGCGTTCTGCGCCCGCTGCAGGACCCGGACGTAGTGCACCGCCGCCCATCGCTCGTCCTCGGTCAGGTCGGCGGCGTAGGAGGGCATCGAGTTCTTCCCCCGCATGATCACGTGGTAGATCTGCCCGTCGGCGAGGCCCAGGATCGCCCGCGACTGGAGGTTGGCGGGCTTCGCGCCGTAAGCCGCGGTGAGGGTCGGCACCCCGTTCCCGAGCGCGCCGTGGCAGACGATGCAGTGGTTCTCGTAGGCCCTCCGCCCGAGCCTGAGCACCTCCGCCGTGCGCGGGAGCGGATTCACGAGGGCCGCGGCCTCCTCCTCGGTCCGGATCGTGCACGGGACGTGCTCTCGATCGACGGTCCCCGAGACCGGCGGCCGCATGCCGTGGCCGTCGGGGAAGAACGCGCTCCCCTTCTGAGCGTCGAGCCTCGGCTGCTCCAGCATGTGGACCATCGGCGGCATCACCGGAACCAGCTTCACCCCCCAGTAGGTGGCGTAGCCCGCCACCGCGCAAGAGAGGGCGATGCCGAGCGCCGACCGCGAGACGAAGCGGAGTGGGATCGGCCCTCGCTCCGCCGGCACGGTCAGGACCTCGATCTCCAGCGCTCCGGCGGCGACGAGCGCCGCCCGCGCCGGCTCGACGGCGAGCGGGACGCTCCCGGCCTCGACGGCGAGCGCGAACCGGTCGCGGGTGATCGAGGCCATCGCCTTGGAGCCGTGGAGCGGGTGGCCGAAGAACGGGAGCCGCGCCAGGAGGTGCAGCATCCCGAGGCCGGCGGTGAACGTCGCGAAGAGGACGGTCACCTCGAACATGATCGGGACGAAGGCCTGCCACGAGAAGGGCGTCTTGCCCCCGGTGATCAGCGGGTAGTCCAAAGCACTCGTCCACCACTCGAACACCATCGCGGTGATCGCGCCGAGCGCCCCCGCGACCAGCGTCATCCCCGCCAGCGGCGACTTCCTGGTCCCGAGCACCTCGTCGATGCCGTGCACGGGGTAGGGGGTGTACGCCTCCAGGCGGCCGAGCCGCTGGGGCTCGATCCGCGCCGCCGCGTCCACGAGCGCCTCTGCGCTGTCGAAGAGCCCCAGCACGGCGAAGGCGCGCTCACTCATGGCCGCCCCCGCCGTGGGAAGGCTGGGCTCCCGGGAGGCTCGCCTTGACCTCGCTGGTCGCGATCACCGGGAGGACGCGCGCGAACAGGAAGACGAACGTGAAGAACATGCCGAACGAGCCCAGCAGGATCCCGAGGTCCACGAGGGTCGGCTTGTACAGATGCCACGACGACGGGAGGTAGTCGTGGTGAAGGGAGACCACGATGATGACGAACCGCTCGAGCCACATCCCGACGGTGACCGCTAGCGCGACGAAGAGCATCACGGGATACGAGCGCCGGAAGCGCGGGACCCAGAAGACGTGCGGTATCAGAACGTTGCAAGCGATCGTGAGCCAACCGGCCCACCCGTAGGGTCCCCAGACGTACTGGAGGAAGATGGACTTGAGGTACGGGTTCTGGCTGTACCAGGCCGTGAACCCCTCCATGGCGTAGGCGTACCCCATCAGGCACGACATCCCGAGGATCAGCTTGTTCATCACGTCCAGGTGGTAGTCGGTGATCAGGTTCTTGAGGTGCATCGTCTCGCGAACGACCACCAGCACGATGACCACCATGGCGAACCCGGCGAAGATCGCCCCGGTGACGAAGTAGGGCGGGAAGATCGTCATGTGCCAGCCGGGCACGATCGAGACCGCGAAGTCGAACGACACGACGCTGTGCACCGACAGGACGAGGCCGGTGGCGAGGCCGGCGAGCAGTAAGTACGCCTTCTCGTAGTGCCGCCAGTGGGTGGAGGCGCCACGCCAGCCGACACTGAAGATCGCGCACAGGGTCTTGCGGACCTTCCCTTGCGCCCGCTCGCGCATGGAGGCGATGTCCGGGATGAGGCCGAGGTACCAGAACAGCAGGGAGACGCTGAAGTAGGTGCTCACGGCGAAGACGTCCCAGATCAGCGGCGAGCGGAAGTTGGGCCAGATCGCTCTCTGGTTCGGGTAAGGAAACAGCCAGAACGCCACCCAGGGTCGGCCCACGTGGATCAGCGGGAAGATCGCCGCGCACATGACCGCGAAGATCGTCATGGCCTCGGCGAACCGCGCGATGGCGTTGCGCCACGTCGCGCGGAACAGGAGCAGGATCGCCGAGATCAGCGTGCCGGCGTGGCCGATTCCGACCCAGAACACGAAGTTGATGATGCCGAAGCCCCAGTACACCGGGCGGTTGTTCCCCCAGACGCCGATCCCCATGTAGAACGTGTACAGGATCAGCGAGCCGCCCAGGGCGAAGATCACGAGCGAGATCAGGAAGCCGGCCCACCAGGCTCGCGTGGGGCGCGCCACCGTGAGCTGCAGCACCTGATCGTCGAGGGAGCCCGCCGTCACCTTCCCCTCGAAGACCTCCTTCGGCCGGAGGCTCTGGGGAAGCGTCGCGGCGTCAGCCTTCATGGCCGTCTCCGTCTCCCACGGGGTGGACCAGCCGGGCCAGGTACGTCACCGACGGCTTCACCCCCAGCTCCTCGAGCACGCGATACCCCCGGTCGCTCGCGGAGAGACGGGAGACCTCGCTCGCGGGATCCTTGAGATCGCCGAACACGATCGCGCTCGACGGGCAGGCGGCGGCGCAGGCGGGGACGATCTCGCCGTCCCGGACCTTCCTCCCCTCCCCGTTCGCGCGCTGGCGGACGTCGTCGATCCGCTGGACGCAGAACGTGCATTTCTCCATGACGCCGCGGGGGCGGACCGTGACCTCGGGATTGAACACGAGGCTCAGGGGCTCCGTCTTCTCGGCGTTGTACTCGAAGTAGTTGAACCGGCGGACCTTGTAGGGGCAGTTGTTCGCGCAGTACCGCGTCCCGACGCAGCGGTTGTACGCCATCTGGTTGAGGCCGTCCGGGCTGTGCGTCGTCGCGTTCACCGGGCAGACGGTCTCGCAGGGCGCGTTGTCGCATTGCTGGCAGAGCATCGGCTGGTGGACGACGGCGGGGTTCTCGGGCGGCCCGTCGAAGTAGCGGTCGATCCTGATCCACTGCATCGCACGGCCGCGGCGCACCTGCTCGGGACCCACCACCGGGACGTTGTTCTCCGACTGGCAGGCGACGATGCAGCCGCCGCAGCCGACGCAGGCCGTGAGGTCGATGGCCATCCCCCACTTGTGATCGGGGAACCGCTGCGGCGGGAACAGGGTGGCCAGCTCGTGCTTCCCCTGCTCCATCCCCTCCTTCGCGTATCGGGCCAGCGGCAGGCTCCGGACGATGTCCCGCCCTTCCATCGACCGGTGCATCTGCGCCATCGCCAGCTCGGCACGCGACCCCGTGGAGGCGACTGTCGCCGCGGCGAGGAAGGGGGAGGCCGCTGCGCTCCCCGTTCCCAGGAGCCGCCAGGCGTCGACGCCGACCCCCGTCGCGACGTTCCCCGCGCGGCGCCCGTAACCGAGCGCCAGGGAGACGGTCCCTTCCGCCTGCCCGGGCTGGACGAGCGCCGGGACCTCGATCGACCGCCCGCGCGCCTCCAGCCGGACCACGTCCCCGTCCTCGAGGCCGAGGCGCCGGGCGTCCGCCGGCGAGACGCGCGCCGGGTTCCCCCAGGTCGAGGTCGTCACCGGGTCCGGAAGCTCCTGGAGCCAGCCGTTGTTCGCGTACCGGCCGTCGTGGACCGTGGTGGCCGGATGGAGGAGCAGCTCGAGCTCCGCCCTCGGGGCCGCAGGCGCCACGCCGGCGGTCGCTCGCTCCACCGCCGCGACCCGGATCGCGCGCGGCGGCGCCGGCGCCACGGTGCGCTTCAGGACGCCGTCGTGGAGGGCCGCGTTCCAGAACGCCTCGAACGGAACGGGGCTCGCCGCCGTGTACACCTCTCTTCGCCACCGGTCCTGCAGGTACGCGTGGTAATCCTCCGGGACGCCGGCACCGAGCGCCCGCGCCCAGCCCAGGAGGATCTCCTCCCCTTGCCGGGTGTCGTGGAGGGGACCGACCGCCGGCTGCTGCAGGCTGAGCAGGTCCGTCGAGGTCTCGTGGTCGCCCCAGGACTCGAGCCAGTGGTGCTCCGGAAGGGCGACCGGGCATTCCTCCGCCGTCTCGTCCCGGTGGACGCCGATGAAGATCCTCGCCGGCACGCTCGCCAAGGCAGCCTTGAACAGGGCCGCGTCCGGAAGCCAGTAGCCCGGGTTCACTCCCCAGAAGATCGCGGCGGCGAAGCCTCCGGCCCTCACCTCCCGTAGCGCTTCCGCGAGATCCTCCGCCGTGCCCGGGCCGTCAGCGACCGGGGGCGAGTGAGCCGCGACGACGGTGTGCCCCTCGGCCCCCAGCATCACGTTGAGGAGCGAGGCGGCCACATGCGCCTCCGCAGGAAGCGTCGGCCCCGCCACCACGAGCGCCTCGCGGCCGGCCCTAGCGAGATCCGCGGCGACGGCTTCGAGCAGCCCCGCGGGCGCCTTCACCCGTCCGGCGATCACGTCGAGACCGAACGCGGAGAGGACGTCGGGCGAGAGGCCCGAGGGAAGAGGGATCCCGTGGATTTCGTGCAGCGCGCGGGCGAGCGCGAAAACGAGGAACGCGGAATCCGAGGGGCGCGCGGGCAACCGGTGGTCGGCATTGGTCCCGGTGACGCTCATTCCCGCCTCGACCACCCAGAGCCGGCTCATGGAGCCGTCCCGGTCGACGACGCGACGACGCGATGCGAACTCGCGAATGGCGATGGGGGCCTCGCTATCGATCCCCAGGAAATCGCTCTCGAGGGAGAGGACGACCTCCGCCCGGTCGAACCGCAGCCGGGGCCGTCGAGCGTCGCCGAAGCAGGCCACGGCGGCATCGCGCGGCCCCGGTCCGACGAGCGGCTCGACCGCGACGTGCCTGAGACCGGGAAGGACGCGGCGGAGCTCCTCGATCAGGGCCCGGCGGGTCGGCGACACGACGGCCCCCGTCACCAGGAGGACCGGCCGGCGCGACGCTGCCGCTGCCCTCAGCGCCGGGACGACCCGGCGCTCCGCCTCGGTCCAGGTCGTGGGCTTCCCGTCCAGGTGCGGTCGCCTCAACCGGTCGGGATCGTAGAGGCGAAGGATGTCGGCAATCGCCCGGAGATGCGTCTTCCCGGCGTAGTCAGGGTGCTCATCGTTCCCTTCGATGTGGATCGGCCGTCCCTCCCGCACCTTCACCAGCACGCCGAAGGCGGACGTCCCCTCCTGGAAGGTGCTGGCGTAGTGGTTCGCGACACCGGGGACGACTTCGGGCGGCCTCTTGGTGTACGGGACGATCGTCCCCCGCTGCGGACTGGAGCAGGACGCGCCCGACGCGATCGCCGCCGACGCGCCGAGCAGGCCGAGGAAGCGCCGCCTGGAGAGGCCATCGACCGGAATCTCCGGCGGCTCCCCCACGCCGTGCGCGGCCCGGGCGACGAGCTCGTCCTCGGTCGGCGGGAGGCCGTGGTACTCGGCCAGCGACCGCCAGTATCGTCTCGCCGTCACCGCGGACCCTCCTCGCGCGGGACGGAGTGGCGCGGCGGCGTGGTGCGCGTCAGGGGCCGGGGTCGTGACGGCCCCGGTTCGATCCGCCCCAAGGGATCCGCCGGCTCGTTCGCGGAATCGCCGAGGGAAGACCGGCTCCCGGCCACCCGGGAAGACGCGAGGCCTCCCACGAGAGCGGCCAGCATCCCGAGGAAGCTCCTGCGGTCGTCGGATCGCGGCATTCCGGTCCTCCGCGTCATCGGTGGCACGCGTTGCAGTGCTCGGGCCCTCGCCGGATCGTCGAGCCAGCGGGAAGGGCGGCCCTGGGGTCGCGATGGCACCCGAGACAGTTGGCCATGCGCATGGACATCCGCCGGGAGACGACGGTCATGGTCTGGACCTCGCCGTGGCAGGTCTGGCACGCGATCCCGGCGTTCACGTGCGGCCGGTGGTCGAAGTAGACGTAATCCGGAAGCGTGTGGACCCGTACCCACTCGAGGGGATGGCCGGACTCGAAGACGTCGGTCAGCTCCTTGATCGCGGGGCGATCGGTCTTGGTGACCCGGTGGCAGTTCATGCAGGTCTCGACCGCCGGAATCCCCGCATGCCGCGAGCGATCCGCTCCCGAATGGCAGTAGAGGCACGGGATCTTCAGCGTCCCCGCGTGAAGCGCGTGCGAGTACGGGATCGGCTGCTCGGGGGCGTACCCGCGTGCGAAGCGATCCGGCTGCGCGAACCAGCCCACGGCCCCCACGGTCGTGAGGAGGCATGCCGCTCCGATCGGCAGGACGAATCGCACGAAGCGATCCCAGGGATGCACCCGCCCTCCGGCGCGCTCTGGCCCCGATTGCGCCTTCCCCGCCCCCCCCCCCCAGCCCGGTCCTCCTCCATATGGAGAAGGTCCTCCGGGCACGAAAGGGGATCTTAACCCGGTTTTCGGCAGGACGAAACTCCCGGAGTCGACCTCGCCCGGAGCGCCGCGCCGATCGGGGTCGTCACCGGTGGGGCACGATGCTACCGGCGCCGCGCCAGGGCCTCCCGCGCGCTCCGGAGGTGATCGCGGATCGATTCGGAGTCCGGCCGGACGCGAAGCGCCTCATCGTACTGCGCGATGGCCTCGGGGAGCCGGCCCGCCTGGACCAGGGCGAGTCCCAGGCCGTCGTGGGCCTCGACGAAGTCCGGCCGGATCCTGAGCGCCCGCTCGTAGTGCTCGATGGCCTCCCGGACCCGGCTCTGGCGGAGCAGGACGACCCCGAGATTGTTGTGGGCATCGGCGTAGTCCGGCCTGGAGCGGATCGCTTCGCCGTAGTGCGCGATGGCCTCGTCGAGACGCTCCGCGCCGGCCAGGACGTTTCCCAGATTGAAGTGGGCCTCGGGATAGCCAGGCTTGAGCTGCAACGCCCGCTCGAAGTGCTCGGTCGCCTCGCGGACCCGACCCTGCCGGGCGAGGACGAGGCCGAGGTTGCTGTGCGCCTCAGCATTGTCCGGCGTGCGGTCGAGCACGCGCTCGTAGGTCGCGATCGCCTCGGCGTCCCGCCCCTCCTGGAGGAGCGCGACCCCGAGGTTGACGCGGGCCTCGGTGTAATCGGTCTTGAGCTCGAGCGCACGATCGAGCTGCTCGACGGCTTCGGGAATCCGGCGGTCCTGGAGCAGCGCGCGTCCCAGGTTGTTGCGGACCTCGGCGAGGTCCGGCCGGAGCTGCGCCGCGCGCGTCAGGAGATCGATCGCCTCGCGGTTCCGACCCTCGCCCGCCAGGAAGTTGCCCAGGTTGTTGTACGCCATCCAGCAGCCCGGATTCCGCGCGAGGGTCGTCCGATACAGCGTCTCCACGTCGCTGTACGTCGCGCTCTGCCGAAAGGTCAGGAGCGCCAGCACGCACGGGAGCGCCACCGCCGGCGCCCGGCTCGCCCAACGCGGCACGCTTCCCAGGCGCGCGGCGCCGAGAGCGATCCCCGCCGACGCCAGGGCGATCGGCCCCAGGCTCGGCAGGTACTGGAAGTGGTCCGCCACGAACGAGAAGCGGAACGGATAGACGTTGAGGAAGCCCAGGACCGGGAAGAGGGTTCCCACGAAGAACAGGTACGCCGCCAGAGGTCCACGCCACCGCCGGCGCAGGAGCCACAGGGCCAGAACGAGCGCGCCCGCGGCCAGCGGGAACAGGTACTGCCATGCGATGTCCTGGCGCACCTCCCATCGCGGATAGATGAAGGTCAGGTTCGCCGGCCAGAGCAGCTTGCCCAGGTAGAACCAGGTCACGCGGCCCGCGAGCAGACAGCGCTCCACCGCGGTCAGCGAGAACGCTTCACCCTGGGCCCCGACGAGCGCGCGCTCCACCCACGCGGTCGCGAGGCCCGCGGCGGCGCCCATGCCGAGCCAGGGCAGGAGCGGCAGCGCGTCGCGTCTCACGGCGAGACGTCCCCGCCGCCACCAGAAGACTACCAGCAGCGCCGCCGGAAGCGTGGCGGTGACCGTCTTGCTCAGCAGCCCGAGGACGAACAGCCCCGTCGCCAGGACGTACCAGCGCACGCGCCGGTCCTCGTCGAACCGGAGGTAGGCCCAGGCTGACCCGAGGTAGAACACGGCCGACAGTGTGTTCTTGAGCTCCGTGATCCACGCCACCGACTCGACGTGCACCGGGTGCAGCGCGAAGACCGCCGCGGCGAGGTAGGCCCCGGGGATCTTCACCCGGAGCAGGACTCGCCACACGAGGACGGCCGCCAGAGCGTGGAGCAGGATGTTCGCCAGGTGATAGCCGAGAGTGTCGTCGCCCCAGAGCCGGTGCGCGAGCCAGAACGCGCTGTGCGCCAGCGGGTAGTACTGCTGCGTGGCGCCCAGCTCGAGCCAGATCCTGGAGAGCCCGTGCAGCGAGCGGAGATCCGGCCGGGTCACGTGGGCGTCGTCGTCCCAGATGAGCCCGCCGTGGATCGCTGGGAGGTAGATGACGAGCGTCGCACCGACGAGGAGCGCCGCCGCGAGCAAACCGGTGAGGCGGGACGTCCCCCGGACCGAGGTGAGAGACCGCGTCATCGCGAGGTGATTCTGACGAATCCCGGGGGCCGCGACAAGGCGTTCGCGACGAATCGCCTTAAGATGGTGTTCGGGAACAGGAGGATCCGGCCATGAAGCGTGTATTCGCGATCCTGCTCGTCGCCGTCGCTCTCGTCGGCGTCGCCGCGCTCTTCACCTCGACGCCGGCCAGCGCGAGGGCCACCTGCGCAGGCGTCCGTTGCATCCCGTGTCCCGACGGCTACCACCTTCGCATGGTGCCGCCGAATTGCTGCCAGTGCGTGCATAACTGACCCGAGCGGCGGGCTACCTCCGCTTCAGGACCGAGAGGAACCAGCCGGACTTCGGCGCCCTGAGGGCGGCGTCCGCACCCCAGGCGTAATCGGTCCGGTCGGGAGCGACGATGTCCGCCAGGCCGACCTGCGTGTAGTTCCGTCCCAGGAAGCCGCCCAGCCACTCCTCGACCCGCCGCGGAACCGCCATGTGCGCCGGGTCCGACGCCCAGATCGGCGAGAACACCAGGTAGTCCGGGCGCGACGCCTCGATCTCCCGGATCAGGTCCACCTGCATGGTCTCCGCGTAGGGCTGCCGCTCGGTCATCGGGAACATGTAGAGGTACCCCGTGGCGGAGCGGCGGCGCGAGAGGAAGTAGATCTCGGGCTCCGAGCCGAGCACCGCGATGCGAGCGTCCCGCGCGGCGTGCTCGTCGATGTACCTCGCGACGACCGCCGCCTCTGGGAAGGGGTTCAGCCGGTAGACCGCGCGGCAGGCCTCGAGCGGGGTCATCTCGAAGTAAAACTCCCTTCCCTGGACCACCGACAGCAGGGCGGCCGCCGCGAACACCCCCGAGGCGAGCCAAGGTCTCCCCTTCGCACCCAGCGTTCCGATCGCGACGCCGGCCAGGAGCGCGACCGCCGGGAGCAAGACAACGAAGTAGTGCTCGCGGAAGTAGAAGCCCGGGCAGACGGCCAGGAACGAGAAGGCGGGGAAGGCGGCCATGAACAGGCGCCGGCGACCGCAGGGGTTGTTCCTCCAGAACGCCAGGGGCATCCCCGCCGCAGCCAGGATCCAGATGGGGGTGCTCGCGCGCACCTGCTCCCCGAGCTGCGCGAGGAGGGCGCTCGTCGCGCTCGACAGGGGGACGATGGACACGTAGGCGCGCGCGTAGGAGACCGTCCAGAACCAGAACCTGCCGAAGACCCCCGCCCACCCGAGCAGGAGACATGTCAATCCGAGCGGCAAGGCCGCGCTCGCGAGGAACGCGGCGGATCGCGCGATCACCTTCGGCGGCTCAACCGGGCGCCGGCGGAGGAGCGATCCGACCAGATAGACCGCGCCGAAGGCGGGAAAGAAGACTCCGTGCTGCTTCATGACGAAGGCCAGGCCCAGCAGGAATCCGGCGGCGCTGAGGGTGCCGATGCGGTCGCCGTCGACGGCCCTCAGCAGCAGCACGGTGCCTCCGAGCGCCGCCAGCACGACGAAGTGCGTCGCGTGCGCGGCCGTCCCCATCACGGCCGGGCTCACGGACATCACCGCGTAGCACCCGGCCGACGCGATCCCGGCCAGCGGGCCGTAGAGCCGCCGCCCCAACAGGAACATCAGGGCGATCGCCGCGCCGTTCACCGCGAGCAGCCCCGCGTGGATGCCCCGGGCCGAAGGTCCGAACACGGCCATGAGCAGCGCGTAGGCGGCATACGTGCCCGGGAGCTTCATGTTGTAGGCGAGCTGATAGGGGGGAACGCCCTCGAGCATCAGCTGTCCCGCGTACGCGTACTCCCCCTCGTCGCGCTCCAGCGGGAAATCGAGCATCCGCACGCGGATCAGCGTGGTGAGCGCGACGATCGCGAGGAGCGCGAGCCAAGCCGAGGCCTCGCGCCGGTCTCCCCGCGCCGCCCATTCCCGAAGCACCGACCGCGTCATTGCGGGCACCTCCCTGCCAGCAGCTTCATTGTCCTCTCGGCGCCCCGGGGACTTCAATCCGCTCGCCCGGTTAACGGACCGCCCCTCCGGCGCGTCCTTCTGTAACTTCGGCGATCGCATGGGCGGGCGGTCCGCGGAGACGCTCCCTCACGCCGGGAGGAAGTAGAAGGCCACGGCGAGGATGGCGTAGACGGCCAGCAGGAGCACCCCTTCCATCCAGTTCGACTCCCCGTCCTGGCAGACCAGGTGGACCGAGACGACGCCGAGCACGACGGCGCCGACCTCGAGGAGCGTGAAGTGGAGGTCGATCGGCGCGGGGCCGACGAGATACGAGATCCCGACCAGGAGCGGGGTCACGAACAGCGCGATCTGCAGCCCCGAGCCGATCGCGATGTGGAGCGCGAGATCCATCCGGTTCCGGAGCGCGGCGACGACCGCGCTCGAGTGCTCGGCCGCGTTCCCCACGATCGCCACCACGACCACGCCGACGAACAGGTCGGTGAAGCCGAGCGCGCGGGCCGTCGGCTCGAGCGATCCCACCAGGAACTCGGAGAGCAGCGCGAGGAGCGCGCTGCTGGCCAGGAGGAGCGCCACCACGGTCGCCGCTGAGCTCCGTCGGGCTCCCGGCGGCGCGGCGGCGCCTTTCTCTCCGCCGCCCGAACTCGGATGCACGCCGTCCCCCGCGTAGAGATGCCGGTGCGTCCCGAGCGAGAAGACGAGGCTCAGGAGGTAGACGACCCCGAGGACCACGGCGATCTCGACGGAGAGCCCCTTCTCGAGCCGGTCGAGCCCCGCCCGCGTGGCCCCCGCCCCCGCCCGCACCATCGGGTCCCTCGCCGCGTACCAGAAGACGGTGGGCACCAGCAGGCCGATGGCCGCCAGCGCCATCAGCGTCGAGCCCAGGGACGCCGCGGTGCGGTTGAAGCGCTGGACCTTGTGCTTGAGCCCCCCCGCGAGGATCGACAGCCCCAGGACCAGGAGCGCGTTCCCGATGATCGAGCCGGTGAGCGAGGCCTTCACCACGTCGGCGAGGCCGTGCGAGAGGCCGACGACCGCGAGGATCAGCTCCGCGGCGTTGCCGAACGTGGCGTTCAGGAGCCCGCCCGCTCCCGGACCCACGCGCTCGGCGAGCCGCTCCGTCGACCGGCCCATGATCCCCGCGAGGGGGACGATCGCCGCGGCGGAGACGAGGAAGATCGCGACGGGGGGCGCGTGCGCGATCTCGAGGACGGCGGCGACCGGCACGAGCGCGAGGAGCCCGTCGAACGGACGGAAGCTCCCTCGTGCGAGTTCCGCGTCCTTCACCGCCATCACGACTCCGGGACGAAGGCCAGGTCGACGTGATGCCCGCCGCCCACGCTCCTCAAGGCTTCCTCGTCGGTGACCGCGAGCGGGCGCGCCGTCCTCTCCTCGACGAGCTCGACCCGGTAGCCGCGGGCGCGGAACCACGCGAGGTACGCCGAGGGCTCGGTGCCGCCGATGCTCGTGAGGTTCGACGGGGCGAACTCGGAGAGGACGATCGGGCGGTACCGCGCGAGAGACCGCTCCATGCCGCGGAGGGCGTACGGCTCGAACCCCTCGATGTCGATCTTCACGAAGTCGATCCGGGTGTCGGGGTAGCCGTCGTCCCAAACGACCGCCCGCACCGTCCTGAATTGCGGATGGACGCCGTGCACCAGCGCCTCGAGGCGCCCGCGCTCCTTGTGCGTGAACCTCGCGCCGCTGTTCCCCGCGTTCCCCAGGTCGGACTGGACCAGCTCTCCGGGCGCGTCCGAGAGCGCCGCCTCGAGCACCGTGACCGGCAGGCCCCCCCCGGCCAGCGACAGGCTGAGCCTCAGGAGCGCCGCGCTCTGCGGATCGGGCTCGACGGCGATGACCCTTCCCGCGGGGCCGACCAGCGTGGCGGCGTGCAGGGCGTGGAACCCGATGTTGGCCCCGACGTCCAGGACGGCCATGCCCGGCTTCAGCGTTCGACGGTAGAACTCGACGACGTGCGGCTCGTAGGTGCCGTGCTCGAGGATCTCCCAGCCGACGCCGAAGTCGGTCCCCGGCGTCGCGATCGTGAACAGGCCGCCGAGGGCGGGGGTCAAGATCGTGACCGGGCCGGCCTCGAGGCCTCGACGCATGAGCCGCCTCACGAGGAGGCTCTTGGCCGTCTTCCGGAAGCCCGAGAGGGCGAGCTCCGCGTCGACCCAACCGCGCTCGGGCGGCTCGATCGGAGCGCCCGTGACGGCCCGGCCGATCAGCCCCAGCAGCACGCGGCGCGCGGCCGCGGATACGCTATTCACCGGCGGCGGCCGCCGGAGCCGCCGGGATCCGCGACGGCTCGAGGAGCGAGTACATCACCGGCACCACCAGCAGCGTGATGAACGTCGAGATCAGGAGCCCGCCGATGACGGCCAGCGCCAGCGGCTTCTGGAGCTCCGCGCCCGAGCCGAGTCCGAGCGCGAGAGGGAGCAGGCCGAACAGCGTGGCCAGCGTGGTCATCAGGATCGGGCGCACGCGGACGCGTCCCGCCCGCACCAGGGCCTCGTCGAGCGGAAGGCCTTCGCTCTCGCGGAGCTTGTGGACGTAGTCGAAGAGGATGATGCCGTTCTTCACGACGAGGCCCACCATCAGGATGATCCCCATGAACGAGGAGACGTTCAGCGGGGTCCCCGTGACGAGCAGCATGGCGAAGACGCCGACCAGCGACAGCGGAGCCGCGGAAAGGATGACGAGCGCCGGGCGGAAGGCGCGGAACTGGGTGACCAGCACGGTGAACACCGCGGCCAGCCCCAGCCCCAGGATCACGAGCAGCACGCGGAAGGAGCTCTGCTGGGTCTCGTACTGCCCGCCGATCTCGTAGGTCGAGCCCTCCGGCATCCGCGTCGACGACATGACCTCCTTCACGTCGCGGATCACGCTTCCCAGGTCGCGGTCCTCGAGGCGGGCGGTCAGCGCCACCATGAGCCGCTGGTTCTCCCGGCTCAGCTCGCTCACCCCCTGCACCTGCTCCGCGCGCGCGAGCGACGCGAGCGGCACCACCTGCCGCGCCGGCGTGACGATCGGATACTGCCGGATGTTCTCGCCGTCGAAGCGGAACGCGTCCGGGAACCGCACGCGAATCCCGATGCCGCGGTCCGCCCGGCGCAGGGACGTCGCCGCCTCGCCCAGCAGACCCGCCGCGACCTGCTGCGAGACCTGCTCCACGGTCAGCCCGGCGCGCCCCGCGAGCGCAGCGTCGACCCGGACCACGATCTCCGGGTTCCCCTTCTGGATCGCGTTGTAGTCCACGATGCCCGGGATCTTCCGGATCCTCGCGCCGACGTCGTCCGCGAGCTTCTCGAGCTCGGGCATGCTGTCGCCGAAGAGCTTCACCTCCACCGGCTCCGGCGACCCCTCGAGGTCGCCGAGCATGTCCTGGAGGAGCTGGACGAACTCCACGATGATCCCGGGGACGCTCCGCTCGATCTGCCCGCGGAGATCGGAGATCACCTCGTCGCACGAGCGCTTGCGCTCGGACCTCGGCTTGAGCTTCACGAGGATGTCGCCCCGGTTCTGCTGGGTGACGAACAGCCCCATCTCCGCACCGGTGCGCCGGGAGAACGACGCGGTCTCCGGCATGGCCTTGATGCGCTGCTCGATCCCGCGGAGCATCCGGTCGGACTCGTCGAGAGAGGTGCCCGGCGGGGTCCAGTAGTCGAGGACGTAGCCCCCCTCGTCCATCGCCGGCAGGAACCCGGACTCGAGCCGCGTGAAGAGGAGGACCGCCAGCGCCACGAGGAGGGCCGCCGCCCCGGCCACGATTCCCCGGCGTCGGAGCGACCAGCGCACCGCGCGCTCGTAGGCGCGGTTGACCGGTTCGATGAAGCGCTCCGACGACTCCCGGTGGGCGCGAGGGGTGAGGAAACGCTGCGAGAGGAGAGGAATCAGCGTCACCGCGAAGACCAGGGACAGGAGCACCGAGACGCTCAGGGTGAGGCACAGCGCCCGGAAGAAGTCTCCGATCATGCCCTGGAGCAGCCCGAGGGGCAGGAATACCACCAGCGTCGTCGCGGTGGAGCCGGTGACGGGCGCGAGCAGCTCCCGGGTCCCGCGCTCCGCGGCGTCGGCCGGGGCCTCGCCGAGCCCCAGGTGGCGGTAGATGTTCTCGATGACCACGACGGCGTCGTCGATGATCAACCCGATGGCGACCGCCAGCCCGCCGAGGGACATCAGGTTGAGCGTGCCCCCGAGGACGTGGACGAAGAAGAAGGTGCCGGCGACCGAAAGCGGCAGGGACGTCGCCGCGATCAGGGTGGAGCGGGTCTCGCGGAGGAACACGAACAGGATCAGGACCGCGAGCGCGGCGCCGATCAGGATGGCGTCCCTCACGCTGGCCATGGCGTCGCGCACGAACTCGGCAAGGTCGTAGACCACCGAGAGATGGAGCGTCTTCGGAATGGCGGAGCCCAGGTGCGCGGTGGTCCCCTTGAGGTCGTCCACGATCTGGAGGATGTTGCCGCCGATCTGGCGCGAGACGTTGATGAGCGCGGCGGGCTCGCCGTTCCCCGTGATCAGGACCGTGTGGTCCTCGACGCCGTCGCGGACCTCGGCGATGTCGCGCAGGCGGATGGGGGTCCGGCCTTCGACCGCCACGACGGTGTCGCGGATCGGATCCAGGTCCGTGTAGAGCCCGGTGGTGAGGACGAGGTACTGCTGGTAGTCCTTGGGCAGGCGCCCGACGGACGCGACCCCGTTGGTGGCCCTGAGCCGGTCGGCCACTTCCGGGAGCGACAGCCGATGCGAGAGGAGCTTCTCGGGGTCCACGATCACGGACACCTCGCGGGTGTCCGTCGCCTGGACCTCGACCCTGCCCACCCCCGGCACCCGGCTGAACAGCGGGCGGAGAACGTAGTAGGCGTAATCCCTGAGGTCCGCTCCGGGAACGTCGCCGTTCAGGATCAGGCTGAACACCGGGAACACCACGGGGGTGACCCGCTCGACCGCCGTCTCGGTCTCCGCGGGCAGCGAGGCGCGCGCCTCGCCGACGCGCGCCTCGAGGAGCTGCAGGGCGTACGGCATGTCCATCTCGGGATCGAAGAGGACGGAGATCTCGGTGGAGCCGCGGATGGTCCTCGATCTCACGCGACGCACGCCCAGCACGGTGCTGGCGGCCTCCTCGAGAGGGCGCGTCACCGACGGCAGCATCGTCTCGGGGGCGAGGTCGCCGGAGTGCGCGAGGATGACGATGCGGGGGAAGTTCAGCTCGGGGTAGATGTTGCTGGGGAGCACGAAGGCGGCGTAGAGGCCCGCCGCGGTCAGGAAGGCGGTGAGCAGGTACACGGCGTAGGCGTTGCGCCGGCAGAAGGCGACGATGTTCACGGCTTCGCGACCCTGATCCTGGACTTCTCGCCGAGGCCGTAGCCGCCGGTCCACACGATCGAGTCGCCCTCGCGGACGCCGGAGAGGATCTCGTCGCGGTCGGGGGTCTCGATGCCGAGCACGACGGGAGACGCGGTGGCGGCGTCTCCCTCGACCCGGTAAACGTGCGGCCGGCCTTCCTGGTCGCGGTAGACGGCCTGCGACGGGGCGACCAGCGCGTCGGCGTGGGTCTCGAGCGGAATTCGCGCGGACAGGAACGTCCCCAGCGCGAGGGATCCGGCTTCGTTGGCGAGCCGGATCCGCACCAGTCCCAGGTCGGTCGTCGGGTCCACGGCGGCCGACACGGCGACGACGCGGCCGTGCAGCGTCTCGCCGCGCAAGGAATCGCCTTCGAGCTCGACGGCCTGCCCCGACCGGAACGCCGGCAGGTACGCCGCGGGCACGTTGGCGTAGAGCTCCACCTCGCGGCGATCCGCCACCTCGAACAGCGGCTCTGCCGCCGTGCCGTCCACCTGCTCCCCGACGCTGACGAACCGCTTCACGACGGCGCCGCCGATCGGCGACCGGATCTCGGCGCGCATCAGCTGCGTCTCCGCCAGGGACGCCGTCGCCTGCGCCTGCTTCAGAGCCGCTTCGGCCACGGCCTCCTGCGTGCGCGAGTCCTCGACCTCCTTTCGCGCGGCGATGCCGCGCTCGAAGAGCGTCTCGTTCCTCGCGCGCGCCAGCTTCGCGTTCTCGAGACCGGCCTCGGCCTGCGCCAGGGCCGCCTCGGCCTGCCTCGACTGCTCGCGCAGGAGCCGGTCGTCGATCCTGGCGACCCTTTGGCCGGCCGCGACCGGGTCCCCTTCCGCGACGGGCAGCTCCGCCACGCGCCCGGCGACGAGGGAGCTGACGCGCACGTCCCGGTTCGGGAGCGCGGCGACGGTCCCGGAGATCGTGACGGTCCGGCTGATCGGCGCCCGGGTCACCTGCGTCAGCGTGACGTCCACGACGGCGGCTTCGCCCTTCTCTCCGCCCTCCCCCTCGTCCGCGCCGGACCTCCGCGAGCAGCCGGCGACGGCCAGGGCCGCGGCGAGCGCCACGGCCGCCGCGAGCCGCGGCCACCGGGCCGGACCGTTTGAGAGGTCGCGCATCAGTCGAGCGCCACGCCCACGGCCTCCTCGAGCCCCGCGAACGCGGCCTGGAGGCCGACGAGGCTCTCCCGGTACTCGCGTTCCACCTGTCGCACGTTCCGCTGGGCGTCAAGGACGGTCAGCAGGTTCGCCTTTCCCTCACGGTAGCTCTCTTCCGCAAGTCCTTCGAGGCGGCGCGCCGCCGGCACCAGCGAGCTGCGGTAGAGTTCCGCCTCGGTCCTCCTGACGCTCCACTCGCCGTACGCGGCTTCGACCCGGGCCGCCACGGCGCGGCGCGTGGCGTCGGACTCGGCGTCGAGCGCGGCGAGCGTGGCGCTCGAGCGGGCCAGCTCCCCCTGTTTCCGCGAGAAGAGCGGGATCTCGAGGGAGAATCCCCCGCGCGCTCCGGCGTGAAAGTCGCCCGGCGCGTTGAAATCGCTCCCGAACTCGACGGTGAGATCGGGAATCCGCTCGGCGCGGAAGAGCGTCCGCTGGCTCTCTTCCACCCTGATCTCCTGCGCGAGGCGCTCGAGATCGGAGTTCGACTGCGCCGCGCGGGAGACCAGCTCGTCCATCGTGAGGGCCGACGGAGCGTCCTCGAGGGAGCCGACGATCCTCCAGCCCGCGCCGGCCGGCGCGGCCAGAAGCGCGTCGAGCCGGCTCAGGGCGACCTTTTCTTCCTGCTGCTGCACCGCGAGCTCGGCTTCCGCGCGGGCCATTTCCATCTCGGCCTCGAACACCTCGAGCTGGGGGACGTCCCCGGCGTCGAAGCGCGCCTTAGCGATCTCCCGGAGCCTGCGGGCGAGAGCGAGCGCGCCATCGCGCTGGGCGGTGGCGTCGCGGGCGGCGATCAGGCCGTAGAACGCCTCGCGCACCTCGCGGCGGACCCGGCGCTCCAGAGCCGCGATCTCGAGATCCGTGAGCGCGGCCTCCTGCCGCGCCATCTCGATTCGCCGGCCGCGCCGCCCTCCGATCTCGAGCGGCTGGTCGATCACGACGCTCTCGTGGGGCGTGTCCCGCGCCGCCGAGACGCTGAGCCCCGGGTTGGGGACCTGCCTCGCGACGCGGACTCCCGCCTGCGCGACCGGGCGGCGGAGCCGCGCCGCGGCGATATCCAGGTTCTGCCTCGCGGCGAGGTCCAGGGCCGCGGCGAGGGTCAGCGTGGGCGCCGCCGCGGGCGCGCTCGACGTCTCCGGCGTCTCCGCCCAGGCCGCCGCGGTCAGCAGCGCCGTCGCCGCGAGAACGCTCGCGGCCTTCACCATGACGCTCGAGCCTTCGCTCTCACGAGTCGCGCGGTCACGAATTCACTCCGCACCGCCCCGGGGAAAATCGGAATCTAACAGAGTACCGACCCGCGCGGCAACCGCCAGGCAACCTCGCGCCTCCCGGCGCTTTCCAGGCGGCGGTTTCCGTGGGAGAATCGCGGCCTTGGGCACGCCGTGCGAATTGCTCTGGACTGCACACCGTCCGCCGCGTCCCTCGGGCACGGGATCGGTGTCTACGCCCGCCATCTCGCCTTCTCCCTGGCCCGCATCGCCGGCGGCGACGACCGTTTCGACCTCGCCTTCGAATCGCACAAGTGGCACGCCAGGGTCCGGGGCATCCCCGAGATCGACACCCGCTTCACCCATCGGCGGCTCTGGCCGCTGCCGGTCCGCTTCGGATGGGCCTCGGAGGTCGGCGTTTTCCACGGGCTGGATGCGCGGCTTCCGAGGACGAGATTCCCGCGGGAGGTCGTCACGTTCCACGACATGTATCCGTTCCACCGCTATCTTTGGGAGGACGGGGACGCCCACGTCGTCCGGTACCACGAGAAGCGCCTTCTCCGGTACCCCCGGATCGCGGAGCGCGCGGCCGCCATCATCTGCGTCTCGCGGAACACGAGGGACGACCTGCTCCGGATCGCCCCCGCCGCCGGGCCCAAGATCCTGGTGATCCACCACGGCACCGACGCCGGCGATCCCGGAAGGGTGCCCGACGACGACGACGTCTCCCCGACGGTTCGGGAAGCCGCGTACGGCCGCTACTTCGTCCACGTCGGGACCCTCTGGCGCATCCGGAACCTGCCGGCCACCGTGCGCGCCTTCGCCCGCGTCGCGCGCGCCCACCCGGACGTGCGCCTCGTGCTCGTCGGCGACCGGGGCGAGGACACCGACGAGGTCAGGAGGCTCGCGAGCGAGCACCGGATCGAGAGCGCGATCCTCCTCCTCGGGATGCTCCCCGAGCGCGAGAAGCTCTACCTGGTGTCGAGAGCCGTCGCCCTCCTGATGTTCCACCTGTACGCGGGGTTCGGGCTGCCCGTCGTCGAGGCGATGGCCCTGGGCGTTCCCGTTTTGGCCTCCGACCGGGGCGCGCTCCCCGAGATCGGGGGGGACGCGGCGATCTACACCCGGGTCGACGACGAGGAGGGGATGGCCGCGGCGATGACGGGAGTGCTCGACGACCGAGAGCTCAGGGCGCGGCTCGCGGAGAACGGACGGAGGAGGTCGCGGGAGTTCACCTGGGATTCCACGGCGCGAGCCACCTACGGGATCTACAGGAGATTGGCGGAGACGATCTGAGATGGCGGAACGGATCATCGAGCTCGGCTGCGGGCCGGCGAAGACGCCGGGTGCGTTCGGAGTGGACATCTTCCCCTACCAGGGGGTGGACCGGATTCAGGATCTCGACCAGATCCCCTGGTCGCTTCCCGACGGAAGCTTCGACAGGGTGATCGCCCGGCACATCATCGAGCACGTCGAGCGCGCGGACCTGTTCATGAAAGAGGTGCACCGGATCGCGGCGCACGGAGCGCTCCTCGAGGTGGTGACGCCGCACTACTCGTTCGTCCACTCGTGGAGCGATCCCACCCACCGGCGGCACCTCTCGACGCAGTGGTACCTCCCCTTCCTCGCCGGGGGGTACCTGGCCGAGCAGGTCGGCGCGTTCGAGCGGGTCTCCTCGACGGTGACCTTCGGCAGCTCCGTGCGCTGCTGGATTCCCAAGCTCATGATCCGCCTCAGAGGGCTGGACCGCTGGGAGAAGCACTACGCGTTCGTGTACCCGGCGCGGGACATCCTGACCACGTTGCGCGTCGTGAAGCGGCCGTGAAGCGGCGCGCGGCGGGGCTCGGGAGCGGAGAGCGGGAGCGGCTGGCCGAGGACGCTCGGCGGGAGAAGAACTGGAAGCGCTGGGGACCCTACCTCTCGGAGCGCCAATGGGGAACGGTGCGCGAGGACTACTCGGAGGGGGGGACCTGCTGGGAGTCTTTCCCGCACGAGCACGCGAGGAGCCGCGCATACCGCTGGGGGGAGGACGGCCTCCTCGGCATCACCGACCGCGAGTGCCGCCTCTGCTTCGCCCTCGCGCTCTGGAACGGCAAGGACCGGATCCTGAAAGAGCGCCTCTTCGGCCTCGCGGGTCCCGAGGGGAACCACGGCGAGGACGTCAAGGAGGCATACTACTACCTCGACTCGACGCCGACCCACTCGTACATGAGAGCGCTCTACAAGTACCCGCAGGCGGAGTTCCCGTACGAGAGGCTGTTGGAGGAGAACCGGCGACGGGGCAAGAGCGAGGCCGAGTTCGAGCTCCTCGACGCCGGCGTCTTCGATGGCGGACGGTACTTCGACGTCGTCGCCGAGTACGCCAAGGCCTCGCCGGACGATCTGCTCGTCCGCGTGACGGTCGCGAACCGCGGGCCCGACGACGCCGGGCTGCACGTCCTCCCCACGCTCTGGTTCCGCAACACCTGGAGCTGGGGAGCGCTGCGTGAAGAGGAGGCGGAGAGGCCGCTCCTCGAGGCGGAAGGGCCCAGGGCGGTACGGGCCACCCACGAGACGCTCGGGACGTATCTCCTCACGGCGGCCCCCGATCCGGACGGACGGCCGCCGCGCCTCCTGTTCACCGAGAACGAGACGAACGCGGCGCGGCTCTGGGGCTCCGGCCCGACGATCGACCACTCCAAGGACGCGTTCCACGACGTCGTCGTCCACGGGACGGAGGCGGCCGCGAACCCCGCCGGCCGCGGCACGAAGGCGGCCGCGCATTACGTCCTCGGCATCCCCGCCGGCCAGGAGCGCGTGCTGCGGCTCCGGCTCTCCTCCTCCGGCGAGTCGGTCCCGGAGCCGTTCGGCCCCGAGTTCGACAGGATCTTCTCCCTCCGCCTCGCGGAGGCCGACGCCTTCCACGACTCCGTCGCTCCGGCCGGGGCTACCCTCGAGGAGCGCGCGGTGATCCGGCAGGGGTACGCGGGACTCCTGTGGTGCAAGCAGTTCTACCACTACGTGGTACAGGACTGGCTCGAGGGGGATCCCTCGCAGCCTCCCCCGCCCCCGGCCCGGCGGCAAGGACGGAACCACGACTGGGTGCACCTCTACAACCGCGACGTGATCTCGATGCCGGACAAGTGGGAGTACCCGTGGTACGCGGCCTGGGACCTCGCATTCCACATGGTCCCGTTCGCGCGGATCGACCCTGAGTTCGCCAAGGAGCAGCTCGTGCTGTTCCTTCGCGAGTGGTACATGCACCCGAACGGGCAGGTCCCGGCCTACGAGCTCGCGCTCTCCGACGTGAACCCGCCGGTCCACGCGTGGTCCGCGTGGCGGGTCTACAAGATGACGGGCGAGCGAGGGAAGCGCGACCGGCGGTTCCTGACGCGGGTGTTCCAGAAGCTCGTCCTGAACTTCACCTGGTGGGTGAACCGCAAGGACGCCGAGGGGAAGCACCTCTTCTCCGGCGGCTTCCTCGGCCTCGACAACATCGGGGTGTTCGACCGCTCCACGCCGTTTCCCGCCGGCGGGCAGCTCGAGCAAGCGGACGGCACCGCGTGGATGGCTTTCTACGCCGCGACGATGCTCTCGATCGCCCTCGAGCTGGCCCGCGCGGACGCGGCGTACGAGGACATGGCGTCCAAGTTCTTCGAGCACTTCGTCGAGATCACCGACGCGATGAACTCGCTGGGCGGGACCGGGCTGTGGGACGAGGAGGACGGCTTCTACTACGACCGGCTTCACGTCGACGGCCGCGACGTCCCCTTGAAGGTCCGCTCGATGGTGGGGGTCATCCCGCTGTTCGCCGTGGAGGTGCTCGAGTCCGACTCCCTCGATCGGCTCCCCGCCTTCAGGAAGCGCATGGACTGGTTCCTCTCCCACCGTCGCGACCTGGCGCGGCAGATCGCGTACCTCGAGATCGGATCGCGCCACGGCCACGAGCACCGCCTCCTGGCCATCCCGTCGCGGGACAGACTCCAGCGGGTGCTCCGCTACGTCCTCGACGAGAGCGAGTTCCTCTCGCCCCACGGCATCCGCTCGGTATCGCGCGTCCACAAGGATCGGCCGTACGTGTTCAACGTGAACGGGCAGGAGCACCGGGTGGACTACGTCCCGGCGGAGAGCGACTCCGGCCTGTTCGGAGGGAACTCGAACTGGCGGGGGCCGGTGTGGTTCCCCCTCAACTTCCTGCTGATCGAGGCGCTGGAGCGCTACCACCACTTCTACGGCGACGATTTCAAGATCGAGTGCCCGACGGGATCCGGGCGCCTCATGAGCCTTCAGGAGGTCGCGCGGGAGATCGCCCGGCGGCTCTCGTCGATCTTCCTCAAGGACTCGGCGGGGAGGCGACCCGCGCACGGCGAGGACCGCCGGTACGCCGACGACCCGCACTTCCGGGACCTGGTCCTCTTCTACGAGTACTTCGACGGCGACAACGGCCGCGGCGCCGGGGCGAGCCACCAGACGGGCTGGACGGCCCTCGCGATCAAGTGCATCGAGGAAGCGGTGAGGGCGAGGGGGCGGCGCGGCGGAATCGAGGCAGGGTAGCCCGTGCCCGTCGACTGGCGGCGGGAGTCAATGAAGAGGATCTCCGAGAAGCCCGGGGCGGTTCAAAGCGCAGTGTATCCTATCGGGGAGAGGTGCCGGGAGGGCGGCGACCCGAGTGGCACGGGGCGAAAACGCGGTGTTTTCGAGAGGGACCGGCCCGGCCGCCTCGGTCTTTCGACTGTGCGATCCCGGCGGAGTCATCCGGTGCGTCGCGCCGCACGCATCGGCGGAGGATCGATGCCCTGGAACTACAGCGAGAAGACCAAGCAGATCTTCATGGACGCGGTCCAGGGCAAGCCGGGCACGCATCTCGGAGAGATAGAGAACGCTGACGGCATCGGCGAGCACGGATCCATCGCCTGCGGCGACGCCCTGCGCTTCACGTTCCGAGTCGAGCGTCACCCGACCGACCCGCTCAAGGACGTGGTCGTCGAGGCGCGCTACCTGACCTTCGGATGCACCTCGGCCATCGCTGCCTCGGAGGTGCTCTGCACGCTGATCGAGCAGGGCCGCTACACCCCGATCGATTCCCTGAAGATCACGAACCAGGACATCGTCAAGTCCCTCGAGGGGCTGCCGGCCCAGAAGATCCACTGCTCCGTGATGGGGGCCGAGGCCCTCGAGGCCGCCGTCTTCAACTGGGCCCAGCGGCGGGGCGTCGACCTCAAGGCGCTCGGGATCGACATCCGTCCGGAGGAGCGGGAAGAGGGGCGGATCGTCTGCCAGTGCTTCACCTTGAGCGAGCCGTACATCAAGCGCAAGATCCGGGAGCTCGGCCTCAAGACCATCCCCGACATCACCGGAGCGATCAAGGCGGGAGGGGCATGCATGTCCTGCCACCACGTCCCCGGGGGCCTGCAGGACCTGCTGGACGAGGCGTGGGGCCCTCGGCCGACCACCTTCAGGGAGTTGCCCGTGTTCCCGGCGCCGAGAGAGCACGGCTCCCTCGAACAGCCCGCCGTCTCCCCGTTCCAGTTCAGCAAGAAGGTGGAAGAGGCGATGGATGAGTACGTCCGCCCGTTCCTGAGGAAGGACGGGGGCGACCTCGAGCTGCTGGACATCAAAGAGTTCAGCCGCGCGCGCGTCATCCCCACCGGCAACGTCGACTACCTGGCGTTCATGACTCCGGGCATTCTCGGCCAGAGCGTGCTGTTCAGCGCCATCTTCTACGGCATCGCGGTGATCTGGGAGCGCGATCTGGGCGTGATCCATAAGCTTCTGGTCAGCCCGGCACTGCGCGGCGCGCTGGTGTTCGGCAAGGCGCTGTCGGCGGCGGTCCGCGGTCTCATCCAGGCGGTGATCGTCTATTTGATCGCCGCCGCGCTGCACATCGGCATGCACTGGGAGCTCACCGATATTCTGGCGGTCATGCTGGCGGTGATGCTCGGTTCCGCCACCTTCGCGACCTTTTCGCTGATCATCGCCTGTCTGGTGAAGACGCGTGAACGGTTCATGGGCATCGGCCAGGTCCTGACCATGCCGTTGTTCTTCGCCAGCAACGCCATCTACCCGATCGAGTTGATGCCCGACTGGCTCAAGGTCATCGCCCGGCTCAACCCGCTGACCTATCTGGTGGATGTCCTGCGCGGCTTGATGATCGTCGGCGGTGAAAGCGTCCACAGCGCCGCCCTCGACTTCGGCGTGATGAGCCTGGTATTCGTGCTGTTGCTGTTCCTAGCCGCCCGGCTGTATCCGACATTGTTGACGTAGGTTGCGCCGCGACCGGCGCGCAGTTGCACGACTACGTCGCCAGCCAGAAGCTTTCGGAAGAGGAGGCACTGAAAAAAGGCATGGAAGCCAAGACGGTGGAGTTCGTGAAGCAGGGGCGAAGATATATAAGAAAGCCTGAGGAATATTAGCTTTCGCTGATAGAAGCCCGAATACGGATGTGTTCGGGCTTTTTCGTTTTGGTGGGGGTAATATTTGTTTCAAAGAAGAATTGAGAATTGGCTTTAAGGTGCCCCAAATAGAAATCTTCCTATTTTGTATTCCAACAAAATGCAACTAGCTTGGGGGAGGTCTTGTGCGCTATACACGTTTTGAGATTCACAATTTCAAAGGAATTGAAAAGGTCCGTCTTGATCTTGCGCGCACACCACGCTCTCGCGTCCACACTCTCATTGGCCTCAATGAAAGTGGTAAGACAACAGTACTAGAGGCGATCGACAGATGGGCTTACCGGGAAAGTCTTGATGCCTTGAGTTTACCGGGTTATGAGCAACCAGATGTTCATGAACTCATTCCCATTGCGAAGCGTTCTAATTTCAATGATGCAATCACTATTGAGGCAGTTTGTGAGCTTGAGTCAGAAGACCAAACTTTGGTGAAAAACGCCTTAAAGAAACAACATAATATGACTGTCTATGGCGCTATTCAGCCCTTTACTATAAAGCAGAGTTATAAATTTAGTTCATCACGTATTGCAGAAAATCAACCACAGAATACGTGGACGCTTGCGATAAGGGGGAAACTTGCAGAACAGCAATACCCCGTGTGGCTGAAAGACACTGCTTGGCAACAAGTTGCTAATGTCATAAAAACTTTATTACCACGGATAGTCTATTTTCCGAACTTTCTATTTGATTTTCCTGACAGAATCTATTTAGAAAATGCTCCAGCTGATGAATTGAAACACGCCTTTTATCGCGCGGTGCTTCAGGATGTTCTTGACGCTATCGGGGATAAGACCAACCTTCCGGAACATGTTCTCGCGCGTGCCAAGAGTGGAGGAGAGTACGACAAGAAGGCGCTTGAGAGTGTACTTCTTAAAATGGGTGCCCACATTACAAAAACAGTTTTTAGTAATTGGGACAGAATTTTTCATCGCCCTGCTGGAACCAAAGAAATTGTAGTAACAGCCAGTCTAGATAATCGCGGTGTCTGGTTTCTCCAATTGAGACTTAAAGAAGGTAATGAACACTATGATATTAGCGAACGTTCCCTTGGTTTCCGTTGGTTCTTTACCTACTTGCTTTTGACCCAGTATCGAGGGTTTCGGAAGCAGGGACCAAAAGATGTTGTCTTTTTGTTTGATGAGCCTGCCTCGAACCTCCATCCTTCAGCGCAAACTCAGCTTCTGGACAGCTTTCGGACGTTGCCTGAGGGATGTACCGTGATATATACCACACATAGCCATCACCTGATTAAGCCGGAGTGGCTTGATGGTGCGTTCGTTGTACGAAATGAGGGGCTTCATTACGCAGCGGATGAAGATGATCAATACACAGCGAAACGGACTTTAATTACGGTAACTCGTTATCGAGAGTTTGCAGTACAACACCCACAGCAGACTACCTATTTCCAACCGGTACTTGATGTATTGGACTATCGGCCGACCTTGCTTGAGAATGTTCCTGATGTTGTCATGCTTGAGGGCAAGAGCGACTTTTTCGCCATCAATTACATGGCGCAACGCCTTTTGGGAAAATCTGATCCTCATCTGCTTCCTGGAACGGGCTCGGGGTCCCTTGATTCAGTAATAAGGCTATATGTCGCATGGGGCCGCAATTTTGTTGTTCTCCTCGATTCAGATAA